>CAZFJT010000296.1:0-4867 GCA_964519135.1 uncultured Syntrophales bacterium
GGACCTCCCCATCGTGCGTCCGACCATTCCGTGTTTTATTTCGAGAATTATTATATTTCTCTAAAATGATCTCTGCCTCTTCACAGAGGGTTTCTTCCTGCCCAGAGACCAATGCGCCTTTTACCTTCTGGCAAATTCATTTTTTGTGTCAGAAAATAGGGCGCCAATCAATTCTATTTCAGCCATAGGCAAAGAGAGCCAAGGAATTATGATTTTAACTTGCTCAAAAAGCTGTCTATCTGGGTTTTTGCCTCATCTACCGTGATTCCATATGCCTCTTGCAATTTACCGATAAGTTGTTCCTGCTTGCCGCTGATTTGGTCCAGGTCCTGATCTGTAAGTTTTCCCCAGGTTTCTTGCACCTTACCTTTAAGCTGATTCCAATTTCCTTCTAGATATTCCCAGTTCATAGGGCCTCCTTAATTTGACGATAATCGTATGAAAAAAGTCCGCATACAAATCGCCGCTATTTTTTGAATCTTTATGATCCTAGTTAAATGTTTTGATGCAATATTTATACCGAAAAATATGGTCTGCGTCTGATAGGAGGCTAGGTAATTAAGCCAGATGAAACTAGGTGAAAACTGGTCTATCAGTCGAAGAAGGATTCCTATGAAAGCCTCGGAAAGAGAACCCGGAAATTCTGTTGTACGTATGGGTGGAGCGCCAATTCAGCAGTCGCTGGTTTAGTGAGGTGGTTCCGTCAACGGTGATTGCGCCGAACCCAGCCTCAGGAGAAGTGGGAATGCGCGGCTTTCTCACAGGAATTGCCCTTAAGGGCGCCCTAAAATTTTGGGCAAGAGTAAAACCCACCTGTACGCCGCCCCTTGGGATACACAATACTATTTCCTCCAAATCAGGGAATGGGTCAACGATACTGGAAAGCCTTTTGCCTGCGTCTATACGATTCTCGAAGATCGGATATGGCCTGGAAACCCACTCCTTGCATTTCACAACCTCCATTGTTCCTCCAATATGCTAAAGTAACGAAATTCAAAAAACGATGCGCTGAGCTCTAATGGCCATTTTAACCCATGCCTATTAAGCGTTATTGTTGCATCATTTATATCAACTAAGTCGCGGGAGTTTCCCTTGTTTGTGGGATAGGGAACTGTCGATTTAAATGACATTTTTAGAAGAAGTGGACTTGCCACATATGAGTGTAAAGTGAGAAAAACAAAGCAAACAGCCTATTGAAGGGTTTTTTGTCTGACCATTTGCCAATGGCACGGTAAATGCATAAAAAAGCGCAACCGAAGAAAAGCGCGAACGCGGCATCCTATCAAAAGCAAGTCCTTTTGGCCTTCCTAACTTATACCAAAAGGTCCTAAAGCAGTTGGCGTTTTTCTTAGGAACCCATACAGGAGTCTACCTGGATATTTAATATCTGTCAGGGGAAGGTAGGCTCCTCATTTAAAAAGCACTCAAACCAGCGACAATGGAGCTTACCTAGACGCTTGATTGGAATATTGAGAAGCATGTTCCTGTAATCCAATGCCATGAAGAGGCGCAAAAAGACCAACTGTTTGATGAGCGGATATCCCTTGGCAAATAAGGCGCACATCCTAACACAACTGACCACCACTTCAGATGGATTCAACTATTCTGCAAGCCCGAAGCTGATAAATTCACTTATCAGGTGGGAAGTTATCAGTTCACCGCACACACCGCGGCGTAAGTGTAATAATTATGTAAATGAAATGATAAATGATGCTGCATTTTCATTTTGAGTTTTAGGCCAAACCCGACCATTTGAAAACGGTCCGAATATTGCACTAGATCTTGTTGAATCAAGATTACTTTTCTTTAGGTTGATAGAGGAAAGAGATTGATAAAACCTACACATCAACGGAAAGGAGATAGGGAACATGGAACCAAAAGAAATGTCCAAGTGGGCTTATTCATACGCTTGCAGCAAGTGTCACGCAGGTGAACCTTGTGAATTGGACCAGTGCATAAATGCACAGGCTGTAGCGGAATTTCTTGATAAAACACAATGGATAGACACCGCTGATCGCGATGGGAACGCCCTGAAGGGTTGGTTCATCCCCGCGACGGTATGACGTAAGTAACGAGATTCCATATTGGAAACAAAATAGGCGCGGACCAAGACCGCGCCTGTAGTAATTCTCGAAATAAACGAGGTAGGGACCTCGGGCAACCCGCGGTCCAAACTCGATTAGCATATATATGGCTTTCGAGATTACTGGAGAGTCTGGTTATCTAATGAATGGTGATTGGGGATATTCCTTAGTGATCTAAAGTGTTTGCGCCTGATAAGTCGCCTCGGGGCGTGCAATGGGGCAGTATGCGCTTGGTGCATCAGTTGCCGGTGTCGTAGTCCTTTATGTCGTATTCCCTGATGTAGCGGTACAAAGCGTCCCTGCTTATGTGGAGCATGCGGGCGGCCTTTTGTTTGTTTCCCTCAGCCTCATTCAAGGCCTGTATTGTCATGGACCTCTTGAGTTCCTTCATTGCCTTTTTCATGGAGAGGCCATTACTGGGAGCGCTATGTACAGGCGCTTCTTGGGATAGATTTTTCACATCATTTGTCAGGAGCATGAGCGGTCCCTCCCGCCACAACATTAGGGATCTCTCTATCATATTCTTAAGCTCCCTTACATTTCCGGGCCAATCATAATCCATTGCTGATTTTATATCAGAAGATGTTATCGTTGGCTCTCCATTAATGTTCAGTCTGGAAGACACTTCCCCAATCAGGTAGTTGACAAGTCCGGGTATGTCCTCCTTGCGCTCCCTAAGGCTCGGAACTCTTATTGTTACGACCTCTAGTCTGTAGAATAGGGGGCTGAGGAATCTTCCTTCTAGAACCTCCTTTTTCAGATCCCTGTGGGTAGCGGCGATGATCCTCACATTGACCTTGCGCTCCTTTTGTCCCCCTACGGGCATGAATGACATTGTGTCAAGGAAGGTGAGAAGCTTTGCCTGCAAATGGGTGGGTAATTCCCCTATCTCGTTCAGCAGGAGCGTGCCACCTTCAGCCATCTCCACTAGGCCTTTCTTACGTGTAACCGCGCCAGTGAAGGCGCCTTTTTCATGGCCAAAGAGTTCGGATTCAGCAAGGCTCTCGGCCAGGGCCGCGCAGTTTATGGAAAAATATGGCCCAGAGGAGCGTGCAGAGCTATTATGTATCCACCTGGCAAGATAATCCTTTCCCGCCCCACTCTCCCCAAGAAGCAATATAGTGCCTTCAGACTTTGCCACCTGTGTTATGGTGTTTAGTGTCTCCCGCATTACCGGAGACTTGGCCATGTCGTCTGATACGCTGCTGGTCTTTCTTGGGGTCAGGATTTGAGTCATCTCTTTTGAGTGTATGGCAATCCCGTTCACCTCTCCATCTTGGTCCTTTAACGGGAGCCTGGTATCGAGGAATACAAAAACCTGCCCCTCCACTTTCCTCTGGTGCTGTTCCTCAACTGTCTCTCCCTTAAGCACCCTCTTGTCCCATTTCTCTGTTGCCTTTGCGGCTTCCGATCCAAAGAGCTGTTTATCTGTGAGGCCTATCATATCTGAAGTATCCATGCCGAAAAATTCCCCCATTGCCGGATTTACATGTGTGTACCGAAATTTATCATCCTTTATTGCAACAAGGTCGGTGGATGCTTCGAAGATCGCCCTGAAGCGTTCCTCACTTTCTCTAAGGGTATTCAGAGCCTTTTTGTGTTTTTTCTTGAGTTCCCATTCCCTGATGGTCCTAAAGACTATCCTCGGCAGGTCATTAAAGAACTCCTCGCTTTTTACAATATAGTCCATTGCGCCGGCCTTCATTGCCTTGACAGCGAGTTCCTCATTTCCCTGGCTCGTTATCACGATAATAGGTATGTTCCCGTGTGTTATGTCTTCAGATAAAAAATCCAAGGCGCTACCATCGGGCAGCTTCAGATCAGTGACGATCACACTGGGCTCATTCTCTTCCAGGGCAGCCAGCGCCTTTTGATAATTGTTTACCGCCACTATTTCATATTGGTCTGAGATCGGAGACAGGGCGCGTTCAATAAGCTCCAGGTGGAATTCATCATCCTCAACCAACAGGATTTGCTCTATGTTTTCTTTGGCGCTTGTCTCTATTATCTCTTTAGTATCTTTCATGATCTTATCAATTTGTTTTGCAAAACGTCGCAGGCCCACCTGTCACCCCAAGATCCCATGTGAGCCAGTAGTCTCTAAGGTTGGTGACCAGTTTCTCCAGGTCCTGGAAGTTTGACGGCTTCAGGACAAAGCTGTTGGCGTGCTCATTGTAAGCGGCCGCCACATCCCTGGGCGAGTCTGAGGATGATATAATGACAACCGGAATATGTCGCATCTTTTCTGTGGCCCTTATTTTCTTTAGCACTTCGATTCCGTCCATCTTCGGGAGCTTCAGGTCCAGTAGTATCAGTTGCGGTATAGGGATTTCCTTGATATTGGTCCAATCACCCTTTTGATCCAGAAAATCAATAGCCTCGTTCCCATCTTTCACATGATATATGTCACAGTCACTATCGGCTGTTCTGAGGGCCCTACGCGCAAGCTCCGCATGGTCCTCATTGTCCTCTACAAGGAGTACCGCCACTTTATTCTTACACATTTTTCCGCCCCTTAAATGGTCAACAGATCTTTTATCCGCGCCAAAATAAAAAGTCTAATTTTTAGGAAACCTGAAATCGAATAACCCCACATATCTATACTGTCATAAAATTACAAAAGGTCAACCTAATATTTATGTCTCATTTTCTTACAGTAAAGCTGATTTTGATAAAGTAAATAGAAAGGTGGTCCCAGGTTCCCCTTTGTTTGTCTCCACCCAGACCCTGCCTCCGTGATTCGCCACTGCTTTCTTAACCAAAGCAAGACCAAGCCCCACACC
>CAZFJT010000297.1:0-4866 GCA_964519135.1 uncultured Syntrophales bacterium
GATCCTTGTGGGTATTGTTGGCGGAGTGAGCACGGTTTATGGTCCCGCTGTGGGCGCGTTCATTATGGTCGCTGTATCAGAGAGCTTTAGGACCGGTTTTTTCGGAATTATGGATTGGCTTGTTAATATAACCCAATCCCCGGCAATGCAGGTGGTCACAAAATATACTAAAGAGGCCCATGTATTGAGTTTCGGCTTATTGGTGGTCCTGGTGATACTGTTCTTGCCCAATGGAGTGGTAGGCGATTGGGATAGAATGCTTCGCGCAATAGGCCTTAGACGGGCGCGTGAGGCTTAAAGGAGACTTGTTTATGTTTTTCCGGGCCAATAATATAGCCAAATTTTTCGGTGGGCTTGCCGCGGTGAACTATGTCTCCTTTTCGGTGGATAAAGGGCAGATATACGGTTTGATCGGTCCCAACGGCTCAGGCAAAACCACCATATTCAATCTCATTAACGGGTATTATCCACTGAATAATGGGGAAATCATCTTTAAGGGCGAGAAGGTATCAGGCCTGAAAACCAATAAGATCTGCAAAAAAGGGATAGGCAGGACCTTCCAGGTGGTAAAGCCGCTGAGGCGAATGTCCGTGTTGGATAATGTTATGGCCGGGTCTTTCCTGCACACCAGCTCCAAGAAAAGGGCAACAGAAGAAGCAATGGAGGCCATAGAGTTTTGTGGAATGACGGAATGGAAGGACAGGCCTGCGTCAGGGCTTCCAATAGCCTCTCGCAAGCGATTGGAGATCACCAGGGCCATGGCCACAAGGCCTGAATTACTGTTACTGGATGAAACCGCGGCCGGGCTGAATCCCGCGGAGCTGGACGGCGCTATTGAATTGATTTTAAAGATCAGGGAATCCGGAGTTACCATAATAATAGTGGAGCATATCATGAAAGTGATCATGAACATCTCCGATCGAATTCTGGCAATAGACCATGGCCAGGTTATTGCAGAAGGGCCTCCAGGGGAGGTTCGTGATCATCCGGATGTAATATCCGCCTATTTAGGAGAGGGCTAAATTGCTCAAAGTAGAGGGTATAGACGTATTTTACGGTGATCTTCAGGTGCTTTGGGATGTATCCTTTGAAGTCAATGAAGGTGAGATAGTGGTTCTTCTGGGCGCTAACGGCGCGGGAAAATCCACCACAATAAAAACCATATCCTCACTTCTGACTCCGACCAAAGGCGCGATTACCTTTGAGGGGATCAGGATAGACAAGATACCCTCCCACAGGATTATTGAGCACGGGCTCGCCCATGTGCCCGAAGGCAGAAGGCTGTTTCCTGAAATGTCCGTAGAAGATAATCTAATCATGGGATCATTGGCCCATAGGGCCAAAGGCAAAAGGTATGAATCCCTTGAATGGGTGTATGGACTGTTTCCCAGGTTAAAGGAGAGAAGGAAGCAAGCCGCGGGCACATTGTCAGGCGGTGAACAGCAAATGGCGGCAATAGGCAGGGGCTTAATGGCCAGACCTTCCTTGATCATGTTTGATGAGCCTTCTTTAGGCTTGGCGCCCATACTGGTCCAGGATATCTTCAAGATCGTCCGAAAAGTCAATGAAGAAGCTGTAACGGTCCTTTTAGTTGAACAGAATGTCCATCATACCCTGAATATATGCGACCGCGCGTATGTGTTGGAAAATGGTCGAGTTGTAATGAGTGGAACAGGTAAAGAATTTCTGAACAATGAGCACATTAAGGAATCATATCTAGGGATATAGATTTGATTGACAATAGAAGTAGCGAATTCAAATGAAGATAAAAGCGACCCCATAATATGCGACTAGCATGTGGCTTTATTATTGATTTCCCCATCATCGGGCGAGTTACTCCTCCTACCGGATCATATTCCCGGTGAAATCGTAATATTTTTTCATTAGCGCTTTTTTTTTGCCTAGCCAAAACCTCCGGGCGCCTTACAAATTGCAAACAGCTCAATTGATCTATATAATTTAGATACTTTCCGCATTTGATTCCAAACGGTGAGATTTTAATTTTTGACTCATCTTTTAATGCGGATAAAATAATTACAATTTAAATCAAGGCTTTAAAGAGGAAAAAACATGGCCCAGGACCAAGCTCCTACATTGCAGTCTGTTATCAAGGATATAGTTGCAGCGCGCACATCACTGGTTTACCTATTGTCTGATGAGGACAGGCGTATCGAGGGAGAAATCAAGTCACTGGCCTCAACCATTTTCAGGACTCCTCCAAATGTTTACACATGGTCATGCACCACTGGATTGACCCTGAATGATGACCAGGTCATAAAAACCCCCGGCATTCTTGATGCGATTGACTGGTTTATGAACGCGCAAGAGACCTCTTTTTTAATATTGCATGATATACATGTGTTTTTGAGTGAGAATCCTCCAGTAGTCAGAAAACTCAAAGACGCGGCCAAAAAGATAGAAAACAACTATAAAACCATATTTATGGTGTCACCATTTATGACCATACCTGTGGAAATTGAGCATGAAGTGGTCCTTGTGGATGTTCCATTACCCAGCATAGAAGAGATCAACCATGCTTTGCAACAGGTCTTGGCCAGGGAAAAACATCGAGACTCTCTCTCTCAATCACTGGATCAGGATAAGGTCGATCTGTTTCTAAAAGCCGGCGCAGGCCTTACCACCCAACAGGTCATGCAGGCCTTTAGAAAGGCCATTTCTGGAAAAAAGACAGTCACACAAAAAGAGATAGACCTCCTTCTGGAGGAGAAGAAGCAAATAGTTAGAAAAAGCGGGCTCCTGGACGTTGTTACCCATGATATCAGTTTTGATGATCTTGGAGGCTTCGGTAATTTAAAGAACTGGTTAAAGGCCAGAGAGGACATTTTTTCCAAAAGAGCCAGGGACTTTGGTTTGAGTCTTCCCAAAGGCGTTTTAATGATGGGTATCAGCGGGTGTGGCAAGAGTTTGTGTATAAAAGCCATAGCGGACTTTTGGAAAATTCCCTTACTGAGGCTCGATATGGGTAAGCTTTACGACGGTGTGCTTGGAACGCCTGAAGAATGCCTAAGAAGAGTTATTAAAAGCAGTGAGGCTTCTGCGCCGTGTATATTATGGATAGACGAGATTGAGGCCGGAATAGCCAACGCGTCCCAGAAGAGTTTAGGCGGATCCGCTTCAAGGATCTTGGCTGGATTTCTCACATGGATGCAGGAAAAGACATCCCCTGTGTTCATTGGCGCCACAGCGAACCAGATTGAATTATTGCCACCGGAAATGCTTAGAAAGGGCCGCTTTGACGAACTTTTCTATGTGGAGCTTCCAACTGAGCTTGAGCGAGAGGAGATAATCAGAATCCATTTATCTCGCAGAAACATACCTTTGAATAAATTTGATTTCCAACCCTTGGTAAAGATTACGAACGGCTTTAATGGGGCAGAAATAGAGGTCGGAGTGTCAAGCGCATTATTCAGGGCTTACAGTCTCAAGCGTGAAATAAAGCAGGAAGATCTTTATGTGGCCCTTGATTCCATTGTACCTCTTTCTACTACCATGCAGGAACAGATCAAGGCCCTTGAGCGCTGGGCGCACAACAGAGCGGTTAAAGCAGGGACCAGTTGATAAAGATCTTTTTATCTTATTTTTATTTTGTTGTATTCATGCCACCTGGAGCCCAATGACCCTATATGGACTTATTGTATAAAAGGACCTTTCTTCCCTCCTTGAAAACCACTTCCATCTTTTCACTACCAAGTATGTTTATAACTTTTCCAACACCGAAACTTTTATGATTCAGGAACTCGCCCTCGTCAAATTCCTCATTAATTTTGTAGGTCCTTGGTTCAATAGATTCGTCAAGACCCTTCATGAAGGTGTTCCACTCACCTTCAGCGCTTGCTTTTGATCGTGGCTTGCCTGTTTTGCCGCTCTTTCCAGGGGCCGTCTTCCTTGACCCACTTTTTGAAACCTTTTCCTTGGATTTGGGTGGATGGTATTTGTGTTCCCCTCCGCAAGTGAGGCATTTTGCTCTCTTTATCTCAGACCCTACCATTGCCACAATTATATGGTTAAGATCCATCCTGCATTTGGTGCACCAGGCGTCTACTTCGGCCCCTGGTCCAGACTTTTTACCCACCATAAATAAACTCCATCTCAATAAACTCTATACTCAAATATAAACCGAACAAGTTGATTATAGCTCCTAGTTAAATTTGTCAAGCCAATGAATATGTCTATGTTCTATGATTCATTTTCCACATGTATTGCTATTACGCACTGCTTCTCACATGCAAAAGCCCCTGTCTTGAATAAGACAAGGGCTCTATTTATGAATCCCGGCAACGACCTACTCTCCCACGCGGCCACCCACGCAGTACCATCGGCGCTGGAGGGCTTAACTTCTGTGTTCGGAATGGTAACAGGTGTGGCCCCTCCGCTACAGCCACCGGGATAAGAGTATTGCTGTAGTAGTCAAGTTCATGCAATTGAATAGGTTTTTCGAGGATACAAAGCTTTTTGGGGAATCAAGCCTCACGACCTATTAGTACTGGTAAGCTCCATGTGTTACCACACTTCCACATCCAGCCTATCAACCTTGTAGTCTTCAAGGGGTCTTCAGGGGCCGAAGCCCGGGATATCTAGTCTTGAGGTGGACTTCCCGCTTAGATGCTTTCAGCGGTTATTCCTTCCGAACGTAGCTACCCGGCTGTGCCGCTGGCGCGACAACCGGAACACCAGGGGTTCGTCCATCCCGGTCCTCTCGTACTAGGGACAGCTCCTCTCAGATATCCTGCGCCCGTGGAAGATAGGGACCGAACTGTCTCACGACGTTCTAAACCCAGCTCGCGTACCGCTTTAATTGGCGAACAGCCAAACCCTTGGGACCGACTACAGCCCCAGGATGCGATG
>CAZFJT010000298.1:0-4864 GCA_964519135.1 uncultured Syntrophales bacterium
TGCGAAAGAGAACGCACAAATTACAAGGTCCGTACTTCAGGGTGAGAAAGGCCCAAGAAGGGACATCACCCTTTTGAACGCGTCCGCGGCCCTTGCTGCCGCAGGATTGGTTGAAGATCTAAAGGAAGGGGTCAAGGTTGCGGGAGAGAGCATTGATTCACGCGGGGCCATGGAAAAACTGGAGGGACTGATTGAGCTCAGTTCATCATTTATATCTGATTCAAAGGCTGTTGCAGGGTAACATATGAGTATTCTGAATAAAATAATCGATAATAAGCGCTCTGAATTAGAGAAGATCATGACCCCTAAGTGGGTTGAGGAAGTGGAGCGGGCCGCAAAATTCGGGGCCAAACCCATTGATTTGGCGGAGGTTCTTAGGGAAGCCCGGAAGCCGGCAATAATAGCTGAGATAAAAAAGTCGTCCCCATCCAAGGGCAAGATAAAAAGCGATGTTTATGTTGGAGCATTGGCCGCGGCCTATGAAGCGGCAGGGGCTTCAGGGGTCTCAGTGTTGACTGATTCCGAGTTCTTTGGCGGGTCAATGGAAGATCTCAAAGAAGCCAAATGGGCCACAAAAATACCCGCGCTGAGAAAGGACTTCATTATAAAGGTCTTTCAGATACACGAAGCAAGGGCGGCAGGCGCGGATTCAGTACTGTTGATAGTGGCCGCGCTTGAAGATCATCAATTGAAGTCTTTGTACAAAGAGTCTTTGGAATTGGGAATGACGCCTTTAATTGAGGTACACAATGAAGCCGAGCTGGAAAGGGCCCTGGAGCTGAATCCCAGACTGTTGGGAATCAATAACAGGGATTTGGCCACACTTGAGATAGATCTGAATACCAGTGTCCGTTTAAGGAAGAAGATACCAGAAAGCACGGTGGTGGTCGCTGAAAGTGGTGTGAACACAAGGGCGGACATTGATTATCTTATGGCCGGTGGTCTTGACTGCTTCCTGGTTGGCAGCTCCCTTATGGCGTCAGACGATCCGGCGATCAAGTTAAGGGAATTATTAGGGAAAGGCCGAGGTTATGACAAGGGTGAAGATCTGCGGATTAACGTCCATTAAAGACGCAAAAAGGGCCGAGCAACTGGGAGCGGACGCAGTAGGGTTTGTGTTCGCGCAAGGTCCCAGACAAGTGGACCCTGTGTTGGCAAGGAACATATGTCTCCGGATCGGGCCTTTTACGGCAAAGGTGGGAGTCTTTGTGAACGAGACAATGGAGGAAATATTAAGGGTCAAGGAATTTTGCGGGCTAACCATTGTCCAATTGCATGGCGATGAGCCCGACCAAATGATCCATGAATTGGCGCCTGGAGTTATCAAGGCAATAAAGGTGAAACCCAATGTAAAGCCGGAACTGAATGAAAACTTTTCAGGTACGATTCTTTTGGACACTTATTGCCAAGACGTGATTGGAGGCTCTGGAAAAGTCTTTGATTGGGAGCTGGCAAAGGATTATTCCAAGGGCTCAAAAATAATACTGGCCGGAGGCTTGACCCCGGATAATGTCAAAGAAGCCATAGAAAAGGTTCGGCCATATGCGGTGGATGTTTCCAGTGGAGTTGAGATTGAACCAGGGAGAAAAGACTATGCAAAGCTTGAACGCTTTATCCGAAGAGCAAAGGGTCTCTAAGGACCTGCCGGATAAAAGGGGACGCTTCGGTATATTTGGAGGTAGGTTTGTCCCTGAAACTCTTATGCCTGCTCTTATAGAACTTGAAGAGGCTTACAAAGAGCAAATGAATAACAGGGCCTTTACCGAGAGATTGGGAGGGCTCCTAAAATCATATGTTGGTAGGGAGACCCCAATATTTGAGGCAAAGAATCTATCGGCTCTCATTGGAGGGCCCAGGATATTCCTGAAAAGGGAAGACCTTGCCCACACAGGGGCTCATAAGATCAACAACACCGTTGGTCAGGCGCTACTCGCGAAGGCAATGGGCAAAAAAAGGATCATAGCCGAGACAGGCGCGGGCCAGCATGGTGTGGCTTCTGCAACCGCCGCGGCTCTTCTTGGGCTGGAATGCGTTGTTTACATGGGGACCCTGGACATGGAACGGCAGTCCCTTAATGTTTCCCGCATGAGGCTCCTGGGGTCTGAGGTAAGGCCGGTGGAATCAGGGAGCAGCTCTTTAAAGGATGCTGTTAATGAGGCTATCAGGGATTGGGTAACCAATGTTAGGGATACCCATTACATTATAGGGTCAGTGGTGGGACCACATCCATATCCCATGATCGTCAGGGATCTCCAGGCGGTCATAGGGGCTGAAACCAGGAGGCAGATCCTGGAGCTGGAAGGAAGGTTGCCTGACGCCTTGGTCGCGTGTGTTGGCGCTGGAAGCAACGCAATTGGGTTCTTTTATCCCTTTCTGGATGACCCTGTGTCGATGATCGGGGTAGAGGCTGCTGGTAAAGGGCTGGAAACAGGGGCCCATTCTGCGAGTCTCACCAAGGGCGACATTGGTATACTCCACGGCGCCAAAAGCTATTTATTACAGGATGATGACGGTCAAATCATCGAGGCCCATTCAATAGCCGCGGGTTTGGATTATCCCGGGGTTGGGCCTGAACATGGTTACTTAAAAGACCTTGGTAGGGTCAGGTATCTCACTTCAACGGATAATGAGGCCCTTGAAGCCTTTCACACCCTCACCAGGACCGAAGGAATAATCCCAGCCTTGGAAAGCTCCCATGCCATAGCAGCCCTTGAAGGGATAGCCAAGGGCATGGGTCGAGATTCTATCATAGTGGTTTGTCTTTCAGGCAGGGGGGACAAGGATGTGAGCCAGGTTCTGGACACAATGGGGGTATCGGAATGAAGCCAAGTATTTCAGAGACGTTTAGGGAGGCTGGGGCAAGGGGAGAGTCCGCGTTTGTGTCATTTATTACGGCAGGTTTTCCTGACAAGGCGGTATTTCAAGAATCACTGATCGCTCTGGACAAAGCCGGTTCTGATGTAATCGAAGTGGGCCTCCCATTTTCCGATCCTGTAGCTGACGGGCCGGTAATACAATTGGCGGCAAAACAAGCCCTGGATAATGGGACAACCACAGCAGGGTCACTGGAGATGGTCAAAGAGGTCAGGAGTGAAATCAAAGCTCCCATAGTAGCAATGACCTATTACAACCCGATCCTGAGAATGGGAAATGAGCGATTCGCTTCATTCGCGTCAGATTCGGGCATATCAGGTGTTATCATCCCCGACCTGCCCCCTGAAGAGGCTGATGATTGGATGGCAGCGGCGCGAGACAATGATCTGGACACCATATTCCTCACATCCGTTACTTCACCCAAATCCAGGAAAGAGATGGTCGCCGCCTTGACCAAGGGTTTTCTCTATTATGTCTCAATGACAGGTGTAACAGGATCCGACCTGAGCCTCCCAAAAGAGACCCTGGAAGACATCAAGGCTATGAGGGAAATTTCCAAAGCGCCTGTGGCCGTCGGGTTTGGGATCTCCACCCCTGAACAGGCCGCGACAGTGGCTAAAGTGGCTGATGGTGTGATAGTGGGAAGCGCCCTAATCAGAAAGCTAATGGAAAAGGACAGCCCAAAGGATCAGGTTGAGACGGTGAGTAAACTTGCAACATCTCTGAAAAGCGCGTTAAAAAATTGTAACCGTTCGCCAGGAGAAGTGACGTTGTGAGCCATGAATCAGTCTATTTATTCATTATAACAGGGGGTTGTTCGTTTCTATCAATTTCGATCTCCTCTTTGAGGCAGGTTGGTTTTTTGACGGCTCTGACGCAAAAAGAGGCTTTGAAAGAACTTTAACACACCATTATTATAAAGTCTTACGAAAAATTAAAGTGGTAAACCGGGAGAATACTGATGATACTCATAATAGACAACTATGATTCATTCACATTCAACATTGCCCACGCGTTCGGCGCGATGAACCAGGAGATAAAGGTTTTCAGGTCCGACGCAATAACCATAGATGAGATAAAGGGCCTCGGACCGGCGGCGATTGTGATATCTCCGGGTCCAGGTAGGCCTGAGGACGCGGACTTGAGCTGCAAAGTAGTGGAAAAACTCGGGGGCAAGATTCCGATTTTGGGTGTTTGCCTTGGGCACCAGTGCATAGCCCAAGTGTACGGGGCAAAGGTGGTCAGAGCAAATAACCTTATTCATGGTAAGCAATCAGAGGTCTTCCATGACAACAGGACCATATTCCGCGGTGTGCGCAATCCATTCAAGGCAACCAGGTACCATTCATTGATAGCCTCTGAAGAGAGCATACCTTCTTCATTGGATGTGTCAGCGTACACATTGGAAGGCGAAGTCATGGGTGTGAGAGACCCGAATTCCATAATTGAGGGCGTGCAATTCCACCCTGAATCCATAGCCACACCTCAAGGGACGATGATCTTCAGGAACTTCCTGGACCAGGTCCTTGGTATGGCGTCCGCGGCTTAAACTAGAGGAATGCTGCGTTTATAAAAAGTTGTAATAGCGCTTCATGCGCTTGGAAGATTGAATATATACGGTGTTGACCGGCTTCTGATGAGCGAAGTTTTCTGAGCTTGCGAATTTAACACAGCGAATCTGAACGCCGGTGAACCGAACTTTAATGTGAACTGTTTGAATGCTCAATAGCATTACACTTTTTGATTCCGAATACATTTACGGCAATTACCATAAGCCACATAGGAGAATCCATCATGGTGATAGTAATGAAGGATCATTGCCTCAAAAAGGAAGTTGGAGAGGTGATGTCCGTAATAAGGAACATGGGTTTGGACCCTCGCATGATGGCGCCTGAGCCTAAGATCGTCCTTGGGGTGGTGGAGGACCTGGATAAGGTCAAAGTGGATCAGCTACAAGAGACATAATCCTCAATGATCGGTGTTGAAGCAG
>CAZFJT010000299.1:0-4859 GCA_964519135.1 uncultured Syntrophales bacterium
CCTCTACCCTCTACCCTCTACCCTCTACCCTCTACCCTCTACCCTCTACCCTCTAAAAATCATTCGATTTATAGTTATATCATATATTTGTGTGGCTTTGAAGTATTTTTATAGGTTTTTGTATGGTCGAGAGATAGGCACTATATATTTGTTTTTATTACACATATAAATAACCTCAATAAAACAGCGTACTTGTTAGATTGCTTATAAACTATTGTTTTTATTGTGTATATTTTTTTATCTCTCATTAAAAATAATGCTTGACAGGTTCGGGGATAATGGCATATAGTGTGTCCAAGTGTTCGGCAAGTTATATTTTTTGTTTTTTCAACAGAAGGAGGTTTAAAATGGCTCTTAACATCCCGCGTGGCGCTACGAGAGATCAGCGGACTCGTATCCAGAATCAGAACATTATGAATCAAAGTCGTGGAGCTTCTGCTCGTGCGGCTACTCGGATGACGAATGCTGCGACCGCTCGTGTTGGTTCTGGTGGTGGTTGATTACTTTAACGGCCATTACAGAATAGTATTAAGGAGGTTTATAATGCCGATACCCAGGGTTAGAAGGTCTGGTGGGTTGAATACGGGCGGTCAAGTTATGGAGAGTTTTGGGACCAGAGATCGCTCAAGTATTGCCAGGACGCAAAACCAATCTGCTTTTGGTACAGGAGCCACCTTGGGTCAAATGGCTCAAATGGGGGCAAGGGACGCCAGAATGAGGCAAACCAATGACCCCAATATGGGAGGCCCTCGTATCGGATCTGGTGGTGGTTGATTAGTTTAACGTCCAATTTTATGGGGTGGGTAAAACCACCCCATAATTGTTTAAAAGGAGTCAATATGGCTAAAATAAACACCAAGATCCGACCAAAGAATATTTTTCAGCCATTTATGGAAGTCAGGCAAATAACAGATACAGTCATAGTCCCTGTCTCACTTGGTTATGATTCTGCGGTTGTTCTTGATTTCTCCTGTAGGATATTCAAGAAAGTATATACTTTCTTTGGTTATTTGGTTAAAGGATTAGAACATCAAGAAAGTATCCTTAGACAATATGAAAAGAGGTATGGTATTGAAATAGTAAGGATACCAAATCATACTCTTTCATATGCTATATCAAAGGGGTTATACAGAATTGAACGTCCATTTACAAAACCAGTTAAGTTTGAAAACACGCTTGCTCTTGGAAGACAAAAACTTGGTTTCAGGCAAGGTGAGGGGTGGATACTTGTTGGGTTCAAGGCGTCAGATGGGCCTCATAGATATATGTCCCTTAACCAATATGGCTATATCAGACATGAACACAAAAAAGCATATCCAATTGTTTACTTCAAGAAGAAGGATGTTCGTGACTATGTAGCTAAACATGAGGTTCCTATTCAACCATATAGCTTTGAACTTACTCGTCCAAAAAACTTTTACGATGTCAAGACTAAGTTCCCCGAAGATTGGCCCAAAGTTTTAAAAGAGTTTCCATTTGCTGAGGCGGCTGTTATTCGGCACAAACAATTAGAAGAGCAGAAGGAGGCAAGAAAAAGAGCAAGACATCAAAAAATTACAGAGGATGCTTAATTTTTCACTTGATTTTATATATTTTTTACCTTATATTTTAACCATTGTTAAGATTTTCATTAAAGGAGAGTATAAATGCCAACCCCAAAAAAGAAAAAAGTTGTAGGAACATCTGGTGTTGAATTATCTCAGTATCAGAAATATCGCACTCAAGTTGTTCCAAGGGCAGACATACATGAGGTCGAATACAATCCTCGCATTATTTCAGAAGATGCTAGAAAGCGGCTCGGAAAGGTTTTGAAGAAACACGGCCTTGTAGAGCCGCTTGTTTGGAATAAAAGAACAAACAACCTTGTGTCTGGTCATCGTAGGATTGAATGGCTTGATACCCTTGAGAAAACAGATCAATATGCTTTGGAAGTGGCTGTGGTTGATGTAGATGCAAAAGAAGAGAAGGAATTGAATATTCTTCTGAACAACCCTTCCATCCAAGGTGAATATGATTTTGCCAAACTCGATGAGCTTCGCTTGGAGGAACAGATTGATATGTCTGACCTTGGGTTTTCCGATGCTGAGATTGATGCTTTCTTTCAAGGTGGTGAGCTTTACGAAATTACATCCATGTCAGATGGTGAAGCAGAGGCGATAGAAGATTTTACCGAAGGATATGACGCAGAGTATGACGCCAAGAAAGAAGAGAGGGAACGTCAGAAGAAAATCGAGCAGTTCAAAAAGCAGAAAGAAGGTACAGGGTATAGAGAGGATGAGGCCACGGCTGAGTTTTACAGTATGATTATCTTCAAGTCCCCGCAAGAAAAAGCTAAGTTTAACCATTTGATTGGAGTTGGTGAGTTTGACACTTACCTCCAATTCGATCAGATATCTTCTTTCTTTATAAAGGAAGAAAATGATGGTTGAGCTTAAACTTTTTATGAATGACAGAGAGGGTGTAGGTACTTTCCTTAATGACTTCAAGTCTGGCAAGGCAAGGGTTAGGCTATTCCCAAAGAGTCAGGAAGAAAAGGTGGCATTCGACAGATTGTCGCCGGGTATGTTGAAGTATGTTAAGGATTTTGATGGGCTTGATGTCTTCAATCACATCTTTGCCTGTTTCCCATACCCTATTATCTTTGAAGTGGAAGACTTTTTTGCCGAAGATTATTTTACCATTGTTGGATTTTTTGTGCCGGTGTTATGTGGTCCGTTTGTTGTGATGGCTGGTGTTTTTATCAGACCAAGATTGAGAGGGCATGGTATTGGACAAGCATTTGCAAAAGAGCTTGTACGGTTTTATGGCAATTCACTTGTTTGGATAACAGAAAATCAAAGTGCTTCAATGATGGTTGCGCTGAAAGGAGGGCTTAATGTTGTAGATTATTGGCAGGAATATGTTGTTTGTTCAAAAACGTATAGCGACCAATTACAGGATTATGTTTACGTTGGTGTTTAAGTGGGGCAAAAACAAGGAGACAGAAAAATGAAAGAAACATTGTCAAAGAAGCAGATTGTCCGGTTGGCCGCAGACGCAGCGGATGTGAGCCATGTCAAGGCGGCTGAAGTTTACGATACTATTTTCGATGCAGTCAAGGAAGCCGTTGCTGAAGGTGATACGGTCAATATTATTGGGTTCGGCAAGTTTTTCCCCAAGAAGATGGCAGAGAAGAAGGGGCGAAACCCTGCTACGGGTGATGAAATGATGATCCCCGCCTCTGTTGTGCCCAAATTCAAGTTTTCTCCTAACTTCAAAGAAGAAGTTAAAGAGAATCTTCATCCTGACGATTTCTAGGCGTTGAATTGACTTTTGGTTCAATTATACGCAGGGCCAGAGAGGATAATAACATGACATTATCTGATCTGGCCCTGCGCCTACAGTGGTCTCCTGCCTATTTATCACAAATAGAGCGGGGCAAGAGGAAACCGCCGTCTGTATGGCACATTGATATGCTTGCCAATATACTTGGTGTTGATCCATATAAATTACTTGGCCTTGTAGAAAAAGAATCTGGAAAACTGAAGATTTTTATAGGCAGGCTTTCCTATAAGAAAAAAAAGATGGTGTTGTATTTTGTTAGATTTATAAATAGCATTTCCAATGAAGACGCAGAAAAAATCATTTCTATTTTAAGAAGGAGAGGTTAATGTCAAAAGATATAATTAAACCCAAGTTTATAGAAGCAAGAGACATTCCTGATCTTTGGTTTCAAGCTGTTTCTGGAATTTTAAAAGAAGGTAGAGAATTTAAGGTAGACGAAGGTTCTTTCGAAGACGGGACAAGGCTCGAATATGATTATTTTATTGGCTTGATTTCTGATCCTGGTGGTGGTGAGTTGCTGCCTGTTATACCGTCTCATCTTGGTATTCCTTCGCCGGTAGAACATGATTATATTTTTGGTGGCGAAGGTTATGATCGTTCCTATATTGAGTATTTAATGTCAGATCGAAAAGAACCGGGCGAGTCTTATACTTACGGTGAGCGTCTTACGAAAGAGGACTTGCATCGTGAACTACAATTTATGTGGTATAAAGATGACCCAAATATCCAAAGGTTGTATCAAAATGGTTCTTGTTTGTTTTCAAAAGAAGGGAAAATTTTCATAAACCAAATTGAGTGGATTATAAAAAAGTACAAAAGGAAGCACAGAAACAATCAGTTGGTTCTACAAATAGCTCGTCCTTCTGACATTGTACTGAAAGATCCGCCATGCTTAAGGCACATTGATACGAGAGTCCAAGACAATCGTTTAATCTTTTTTGTTTATTTTCGTTCTTGGGATTTATGGGGTGGTTTGCCCGCCAATTTGGCTGCTATCCAGATATTAAAAAAATATATGGCCGATGAGATTGGCGTTGAAGACGGAGAGATGATTGTAGAGAGCAAGGGTCTACATATTTATTCCTACGCAAAGAAACTTGCAAAAATCAGATGTTATGTGGATGGCGAGAAATGCTGATAGTTGTTGTTAACGGGCACCCTGAAAGCGGTAAAGATACCTTTGTTAGATTTTGCTGGAATGAACTGACTGTAACGAATTTAATAAAGGTGTATGAATATGATTCTGTTGGAAATATCATTAAAGAAGAAAATTATGATGAAGACCGTCTTTTTTATGAAACCTTTATTGGTGAATCTGGAAATGTAGTTGCTCAAAGGGATTATGACGAAGATGAAAGGCTTATCCATGAAGAAATTGAACAAGATAATATTGATTTAGATTGGCGTTAATTATTCTAAAAAAATTATTCCTCATCCCACAAACAATTCTAAAGTTTAAATAAATATATTGAGTATATTAAATTGATAACCTCTATTATAGGTGTTTTTATAAAAAATGAATAGGAACATAAAAG
>CAZFJT010000300.1:0-4858 GCA_964519135.1 uncultured Syntrophales bacterium
GGGAAAATCAACTTTATGTGGATTCAGCGCCCCCCAATATAATCCCTGAGGATCATGATGATCATAGGGCCGCGATGGGCTGATGATGATTTAGGTTGGTCTCCATTAGGATAGCGTTCCATATATTCTATTTTGCCGTATATATTATTATTTGAAAGCATTAACCTCATCGTCACAAGTATTTGTAATAACTGTGATGAAGTCTTGGAGTTCGAACCACGCGCAGAAAATATTGGCGCAAGGTGAAATAGGATATTTTTTTTAATCTACCATGAGATACTCCTTGGCGCCCTATGCTCAGAATAACTTGAACGTGTTATACTATCATGATTAGCTCGACAAGATTACAGGGTTCGGGCAAATAGACGATCATTTGGAGAATGTCCATGGAAAAAGGGACAGAGACTGTAAAAAGAGGACACGCCCAGATGTTGAAGGGCGGGGTAATAATGGATGTTGTAACCGCGGACCACGCGAAGATCGCTGAAGACGCGGGCGCTTGCGCTGTGATGGCCCTTGAAAGGGTGCCCGCGGACATAAGGGCCCATGGAGGGGTGGCAAGGATGAGTGATCCCACCCTTATCCTGGAGATAATGGAAGCTGTAAGCATACCTGTAATGGCAAAGTGTCGCATAGGTCATTTTGTGGAGGCCCAGATCCTGGAGTCTTTGGGTGTGGACTACATAGACGAAAGTGAAGTGCTCACCCCGGCTGATGAAGCCCACCACATAGACAAACGGGAATTTACTGTTCCGTTTGTGTGTGGATGCAGGAATCTTGGAGAAGCGCTGCGAAGGATAGGCGAAGGCGCGGCCATGATAAGGACCAAGGGTGAGGCCGGCACAGGGGATGTTGTGGAAGCTGTTAGACACGCCAGAGCCGTTATGGGAGACATCAAAAGACTTTCCGCAATGAGGACTGATGAAATGGCTTCTTACGCGAAGGATATACAGGCCCCTTACGAACTGGTTAGGGAGACCGCTGAGATCGGGCGCATGCCTGTGGTGAACTTCGCTGCCGGAGGAGTCGCGACACCAGCGGACGCGGCCTTGATGATGCAATTGGGAGTGGATGGGGTCTTTGTTGGCTCAGGAATATTCAAGAGCGGCAATCCATCAGCCCGGGCAAAAGCCATAGTAAAGGCTGTGACCCATTTTCAGGATCCCAAGATTCTAGCTGAAGTCAGTAAGGGCTTGGGAGAGGCCATGGTCGGTATTGGTGTGAGTGAATTGCCGGAAGATCAGCGGCTTGCAGCGCGAGGCTGGTAGTTTTTCATGAGAATAGCCGTACTCGCGCTTCAGGGAGATTTCCAAGAGCACCGAAAAATCCTGGAAAGCTTAGGAGTTACCGTCAAAGAAGCCAGGCTTCCTTCTGACCTTGAGCAGATCGATGGGCTCGTGATACCAGGTGGTGAAAGCACCACGTTCGCGAATCTCGCCCAAAGTTATGGATTAATGGACCCCATTCGGGAAGTATCTCAGAAAATTCCCGTTTGGGGAACATGCGCGGGGCTGGTTTTCATGGCCAGGGACGTTGGCGTGGACCAGCCGGTTTTGGGTATAATGGATATCGTTGTGCATAGGAACGCGTTCGGCAGACAAGTGGATAGCTTTGAAGCCGAATTGGAAATAGACGAAATAGACGGCCCCCCTTTCCACGGTGTCTTTATTCGGGCCCCGGTGGTCACCAATGTGGGGCCTGGGGTCAAGGTAATCTCATCCCTGCCGGATGGCCGGATAGTTGCCGTGAGGCAAGGCAATCTGCTAGGCGCGTCATTTCATCCTGAGCTGACAAGTGATTCGAGATTACACGAGTACTTCTTAAGACTAGTTCAACCCCAATAGCGGCCGCCATCAAATTGGGCTCTTATTCTCTGGGCCGATCCAATGACTAGATTTGCGGCAATTATGGAGTATGACGGCGCCAATTATAATGGCTGGCAATATCAGCCAGGTCTCCCCACAATTCAGGCTGAAGTGGAATCAGCCCTTGAAACCATAAGCAAAACGCAGACCACAGTGTACGCGGCTGGACGCACGGACTCGGGAGTGCATGCAAAGGGTCAGACAATCCATTTTGACATGGAATGGAACCATGGGTTAGAGAATCTCATCAAGGCTCTGAATTCTTTACTTCCAGCTGATATTGCCGTAAAGAGGACTTTCAAGGTCACCCAGGACTTCCACGCAAGACATTCGGCAATCAAAAAGACCTACAAGTACTATGTTTTCAATAGCCCCTTAAAGGCCCCATTTATAAGACGATACTCATTGAGATATCCGTATCCCATTGATATTAATAAAATCAACCAGGCGGCCAAACTCATAGAATCAGCCCATGATTTTCAAACATTCGGCCAACCCACGGATGGAACCACTTCCACTGTAAGGGAAATCTTCAACGCCCATTGGGAACAAATCGGACCTGATGGTATGATATGCTTCACAGTAACAGGGTCAGGTTTTCTTAGGCATATGGTCAGATCCCTGGTAGGTTCACTGATTGAAGTGGGCGCGGGTAAGGTAAGTGTGGAGCAATTCAAGGAGGCTCTGGAGGGGTGCGACAGATCCAAGGCAGGTCCAACCGCGGCGCCCCAGGGGCTTTTCCTTGAGAGGGTTTTTTATGATCCTGACAAATTCCCTGAACTTCAATACTAGTCGGCATTTTACGGAAGGTTAACAATGTTCGAGCCTGCGTATTTGAGAAGTCTTAGACAAAATGAGCTTCAAGAGAAGGTCAGAATTGCCAATGAATGGCTGAGCGACTGCAAGATATGCCCAAGGGAATGCGGAATAAATAGATTGGACGGCAAGGTGGGATTCTGCGGCCTGGGTTCAAAAGCGGTCATAGCTTCAGCCAACCCGCACTTTGGCGAAGAGGCCCCACTTGTGGGCACATCAGGCTCAGGTACAATATTCTTAACATCCTGTAACCTTAAATGCGTGTTCTGCCAGAATTATGAGATAAGCCATCTCATGGAAGGCAGAGAGGTAACCGGTTCGGAGTTCGCGGATATAATGCTGGAATTACAGAAAATGGGCTGCCACAATATCAACTTTGTCACCCCTTCCCACCTTGTCCCACAGATATTGGAAGCCACGCTCATTGCCGCGAAAAATGGCCTCAAGATTCCTCTTGTTTACAATTCAGGAGGTTATGACCAGCTAAAGACCCTGAAACTATTGGACGGTGTCTTTGACATTTACATGCCTGATCTGAAATTCATGTCCTCTGACGCAAGTCACGCTCTTATGAAAGCCCCGGATTATCCCAAGAGGGTAAAATCAGCAATCAAAGAGATGCACAGACAGGTTGGGGACCTTGAGATCAATGAAAGTGGAATAGCCACAAGGGGGCTTTTAGTGAGACATCTGGTGATGCCCAATGATCTTGCTGAGACTGGTAAAGCCATGAGGTTCCTGGCTGAAGAGGTCTCCACCAACACATACGTTAACATCATGAATCAGTACAGGCCTTGCGGTCAGGCCATGTCCCATGAGGGATTGGATAGATCAGTGACCAGAGATGAATACTCCCAGGCTGTTGAGCAGGCTCGCCAAGCGGGTGTAACAAGGCTGGACAGCAGAGTGAGACCAAGGCTTGCCTTTTATTGACATTTCATTTAAAGCGTTAAAAAAGTCACAATATTATTGCAGGAGTTTTCCAGGGCCGATTTATAGGGAAAAGCGCAAGTCCGGGTCATAATTTAACTAGTATTATATTTTATTGGCCACAGACGCTAGATATGTTGATATCAGGTGATCCAGGACCATATGAACATCCTCAACAGGACCGAACTCCCCTTTGTGGGTCTTAACATGTATGTGATGATCGGCTATCTCTATCATCCTGCCGCCGTCAAAACCCACAATCGCCACTGAAACACCTCCGTTCTCATTTGCGTACTCCAGGGCCTTAACCGCGTTTGGAGAATTGCCGCTGGCTGATATGCCTATCACCACGTCACCCTTATTCATGAGGTTCTTCAATTGCCTTAAAAAGATGGACTCATAACCAAAATCATTGGCAAGGCATGTCATGAACGCGCTGTTATCAGTCAGGCTGATGGCCCTAAATGGGATCGAGCCTTCAGGGGAGGAGCATACAGAAAGATCATTGGCAAAATGGGACGCGGTGGCTGCGCTTCCGCCATTTCCAAGGAAAAAGATCTTTGAGCGACGATCCCTTGCTGATATTAAAAGATCTATAACTTTTCCCACCTGCGCGTAGTCAATACTCCTTAGAACCGAGATGAGATGCTCCACGTACTGTTGCGCGTAACCTTCTCCAGAAAGGGCTTTATTGGCGATTTCCTCAAGTATGGACAAAATTAACTTTCCTGTTCCCAAGAACCTCGTAATGACACACAATTTATAATTGTTTACTATGGGTTGCAAAGCCTTATATCATATGTAATCCGTGTCAATAGTACGCTAATTTTTTGAATTCGCCAATACCGACATAACCTGGAAAGGATGATCTTGTGCTCAAACTCAATCCTGAATGGATAAGCTCAATATGTAACGCCACAAACCAAAGCCCCTATTTCCAACTTTTGTCCATGTCAATAAAGGACCTGACAATAGGCGGCAGTTTGCTGGAGATTGATCTTCAACACAAGCATTTACAACCTTTTGGAGTAGTGCATGGAGGTGTTTTTGCGTCAATAATAGACGCGGCGTGTTTTTGGGCCGTATTTCCTGAAGTGGCGGAAACCGACGGCATGACAACAGTGGACCTGAAGATCAACTATTTGGCGCCATCCTTTGAAGGCCGCCTCATCGCCAGGGGTAGCAAGATTAAGCTGGGAAGAACCTTGGGCCTTGGGGAAGCCAAAATATTTGACGGAGAAGAAAAG
>CAZFJT010000301.1:0-4853 GCA_964519135.1 uncultured Syntrophales bacterium
GTCACATACGATTATTGGCGCCAAGATATTGGGAGATTCAGAGCTGCCGTTAATGAAAATGGCGTCAGAGGTAGCCCTTGGTCACCATGAGCGTTGGGACGGTTCAGGGTACCCTGATGGCCTCAAACATGACGAAATCCCATTGTCCTGCAGGATTGTCGGTGTGATTGACGTTTATGACGCGCTGGTCCACGATAGGGTGTACAGACCGGCAATGTCTGAAACCCGCGCATTGGATATCATGGCGCAGGCCAATCAGGCTGGGCAATATGACCCGGATGTTTTTTATACTTTCTTGAAATTATTGCCTGAACTTAGATCCATTAAAGAAGATATTCCTGATGCGGAACCCTGCAAGGAGGAATTTTCCGCTGATTGCGCATCTGTGGTTTAATTTACTTGAGTTTGTGGATTTTCAAGCTCCATATGCAGCCGATCATTGACACGTCCGTCCCAAGAGACTACCATTCTGATATAGCTGATACATGCGGGGAGGACCTTGGGAAGACGTTTCATTAGAATCGCACAAGCTCAGATAAATGTCACAGTGGGTGATTTATCCGGTAATCTGGATAAGATATCCAAGTGGATAGATTTGGCCAGGGAAAACCAGGCTGACATTGTCACATTTCCTGAACTGGCCATATGCGGTTACCCGCCGGAAGATCTGCTATTAAGGCGCGGATTCCTTGAAGACAACAAATCAGCCCTGAACCAATTGTCTGAGAGATGTTCGAATATAGTGGCTGTTGTCGGTTTTGCTGATCACGAAAATCGCGGGGTTTTCAATGGCGCGGCGTTAATAAGTGATGGAAGAATAGTTGGAGTTTACCATAAGATTGAGCTTCCCAATTATGGAGTGTTTGATGAAAAACGCTATTTCCGTTCAGGGGACCATGGCTTTATTGTTAAGATCGGCGGACAGAAGATCTCATTGACCATATGCGAAGACATTTGGGTCCCAGGCTCGATCACCTCCAGGATAGCTAAACACAATTCAGTTATCGCTGTGATTAACATCTCAGGATCACCTTTTCACGCGGGGAAAACACAGACCAGACTCGATATACTGGCGAGATTCGCCAAAGAAGCTTCGGCCCCGATATTCTTTAATAATCTTATCGGTGGTCAGGATGACCTGGTTTTTGATGGCGGCAGCCTTGTTATGTCCCAGGATGGAGATATACTGGCCATGGCCGAGAGATTTAAGGAAGATTTATTGGTTCACGATATCCAGATAAACGACCAGGAAGAAATAAACGATAAGCAAATTTCATCAGACGCGTTTGCAAAAACAACCTTGGGTTTTACCGTGTATTTCCGATCACAAGACCCGGACTCGAAAATTACCGAGTGTATTAATAAAGAGCTGGATAGGATCCAGGAAATACTGGAGGCTTTGATACTCGGTGTCAGGGATTATGTTTTCAAAAACGGTTTCCAAAAAGTTGTTCTGGGATTATCAGGAGGGATCGACTCCAGCCTGACCGCTGCAATAGCAACCGAGGCCCTTGGACCTGAGAATGTTATTGGAGTGACCATGCCCTCACAATATACCTCTGAAGAAACCCTATCCGACGCAAGAGCTATCGCCCGGAATCTCGGTATGAAGATTTTCACCATCCCCATTGAGCCTATGTACGAAGCCTATATTGAAGGTCTGGCTGAGGCCTTTGGCGCGGGCCGGTTAGGGGTGACCGCTGAAAATATCCAGGCCAGGATAAGAGGCAACATTGTAATGGCCTTGTCCAATAAATTCGGATGGCTAGCCCTTACCACCGGCAATAAGAGCGAAACCGCGGTGGGGTACTGTACTTTGTACGGAGACATGGCCGGTGGATTTGCAGTTATAAAGGACGTTCCAAAGACAGTGGTCTATGAATTGGCTGAGAGAATAAACCGAAACAAGGGGACTGAGATGATTCCCCAATCCACCATTGAGCGCCCTCCTTCAGCAGAGTTGAGACCTGACCAAAAAGATGAGGACTCATTACCGCCTTACAATGTTTTGGATCAAATACTGCAAGCTTACGTGGAAGAGGACAAGTCTGTTACTGAAATAGTACAAATGGGCTTTCCAAGGGAAACGACCTTGGAGGTATTGAGAATGGTGGATAAAAATGAGTACAAGCGAAGACAGGCGCCCCCTGGAATTAAAATAACACCCAAGGCTTTTGGCAGAGACAGAAGGCTTCCAATGACTAATAGATATCCTGGGGCGATTACTGATAATAGCGGGTTTCATTAAAACCTGTTTGCCATAATTATTTAACAATTAGTTTAAATCGTGTCGTCAGCGGGTACGCGCAAATATTATTTGCATTGTTGAATTTCAACCATACTCGCCGATATGCGCTTATAAAAAAACATTTCAAAATGACGCCCATATCATCAAGGAGCAGGATTGATGACCGATAATGATCAGACCCGAATCCTCTATGTTGAGGATGATCTGGGTTTGGCCAGGCTGTTTCAACGCCGTTTGAAGAGTCACGGCTATACGGTGGATCACGCTGAAAACGGTCATTCGGCCCTTGAGATGATGAAAGAGCTTCGCTATGACCTGTTGGCTGTGGATCACATGATGCCGGGCATGACTGGTCTGGAATTTATCCGGGAGGTTTCCGCCAGAGGTGAATTGCCGCCTGTGATAATGATTACTGGCGCGGGTCATGAGACTGTTGCTGTTGAGGCCTTAAAGCTCGGCGCCAGCGATTATGTGCTAAAGGATATTGAAGGGCGTTATCTTGAGCTTATTCCTTCAGTTATAGAAGAGGCCCTTGAGAGAAAAAGACTGCTGCAGGAAAAAACCAGGGCCGACTCAGAGCTGGAACAGAGCAAGCAAAGGCTGGAGCTTGTTTTACAGGCCGCTCAAGTTGGAATGTGGGACTGGAACATAAAGACCGGAGATATGTTGATAGACCAGCGCTGGCTGGATGTTCTTGGATATGACCTAGAAAAGATGAACTTCAATTTGGATGCTTGGAAAGACCTCATGCATCCTACTGATATTCGCGCGGTAGTCGAACAGTTCAGGACCCATGATCGAGGGGAATCGCCTTTCTTTGAATCCGAGTACAGATTAAAGGCAAAGGGCGGCAAGTGGAAATGGACATTATCCAAAGGCATGATAGTTGAGCGGGATTCCCAGGGCTCTGCGGTCCGGGCCGCTGGTGTTAATATTGATATCACCGATAGAAAAGCGGCCCAATTCAGGCTAAGTGAGGCCCTGGAATTCAATGAGAAGATCCTCTCCTCCGCGCCTGTGGGAATAGCGGTATGCTCATCCAACGGGCTCATAACATCAGCCAATGAAGCCATGGCCAGGGTTATGGGATCAAAGCTGGAAGAGATCATATTTGAAGACTACCATGAACTACAATATTGGATGAACTCGGGCCTATCAGCGGCTGTTGATTCTGTTTTCGCAACTGGGGCAAGCCATCAAGGTGAATTCAAGATTGTCACTCCCCAGGGCAGAAATACATGGATTTCCTGCTACCTGAGCAGATTCATGTCCTGGGAGGCGCCACATCTATTGCTTATAGTCCAGGACATAAGCGACCGAAAAAAGCGTGAGGAAGAGATAAGGAGATCCAGAATCCTATTACATTCAGTGGTCCAGAATCTACCCACTCCTGTTTTCCTAAAAGACGCAAAAGATTTCAGATTCCTTCTGTGGAACAAATCCGCTGAAGACCTGCTGGGTCATTCCACTGAAGAAGCGCTGGGCAAAACAGAGCAAGAGCTGGATGGCGGCCCCATCAACGTTTCTTTGGGGGCAAGGGACAAGGAAATATTGTCAAAGGGATCGGAAATCGACATAAGCGAGAACTGGGTGAATACAAAGTATCAAGGCCCCAGACTCTTGCATACCAAAAAGCTTCCAATAATGGGGGACGACGGAAACCCACAATTTCTCTTGGGCATTTGTGAAGACATCACTGATAGGCGCAGGTACGAAGAGGCCCTAAGGCTGGCAAAAGAGCATGCTGAAACCGCAAATAAGGCGAAAAGTGAATTTCTGGCCAGGATGAGTCACGAAATCCGAACTCCGATGAATGGGATCATTGGCTTTACTGAAATATTGTTGGAAGAGGAGCTTACCAATTTGCAGAGAGAGGCCCTGGAAGCCATCAGAAGAAGTAGTGACACCTTGTTGTCCATTATCAATGACATATTGGACCTCTCAAAGATAGAAGCAAATATGGTGGAACTGGAGGAGATACCCTTTGATTTGGAATCCCTGGTAATAGAATCGTGCGCAATGGTGAGATCAAAAAGGGCTGGTAAACCTATAGAGTTAGTCTGTAGCGTATCTTCCGATATTCCTGAAGAGGTTTTGGGTGACCCTACCAGGATTCGCCAAGTTATCTTGAACCTTTTGAACAACGCCATAAAGTTCACCCCAGAAGGCGAAATCAACATTTCGGTCAATTGCTCGAAAAAACCCGATGGAACTCATGATATCAAGTTCACAGTTGCTGACACTGGCATTGGAATTCCCGAATCGTCTCAGCATTTGATTTTCCAGAAATTTCAGCAGTTAGAAGACCCTATGACCCGACAATTTTCTGGGACAGGATTAGGATTAGTCTTAACGCAGCGATTAGCCCATGCTCATGGGGGGGATGTTTCCTTTATCTCTGAAGAAGGGAACGGATCACAGTTTACCTTATTGCTTCCCCCGACCCCGCCCCCAAAACCCTTTCGCTCCCAAAGCTCTGCCGAGCAAGTATCTGGGAAACTGGTGCTAGTGGTAGAGGCTGTGCCGCAATATTTGACCAATCTTACCCAAAAATTGCAGAAATTAGGCTATCGCGTCGCGATCGCGCGTTCAGGCACAGAAGCAC
>CAZFJT010000302.1:0-2269 GCA_964519135.1 uncultured Syntrophales bacterium
ACTGAACACCTGCCATTACGAATTATGTATATGGAGTCCCCTTCGTCGCCTTGAGTTATTAGTCTGTCCCCCTCATTCAACTTCTGTATCTTCATGGCTTGAAGAAGGATTTCCCGTGTGGCCGGTTCCAACACCTGAAACAGGGCTGACTTAAGAAACCCTGATTCATTGGCGATACTCACTCCGTCACCTCCGAAATTTTCCATGTCTCCGTCCTTCACTCAAACCTCCAGATCGACTATTATCATAGCGCCGTCAGTGCGTATATTTGTCTCTCATAATTTCGATACTCTTAATATTATCATAATGGTCCAAACAGTGATCACTTTATCACTGATACCACGAGAAATTATTCATCGTTTTCTTTCAGAGACTTTCATAGGAACATAATAATTAGACTCCCAAGATGTTTTATGGAATGGCGCATACGTGAATTATCTCAAATAATTTGCCTCACCCCTTAGTGATAGCTTATATTAGATCCTTGCCTTCAGGCGACTAAAAAGACATATTGATCATGATCTCAAAATAAAGCTTCGTTTATACCCAGTTATAAGTATATTTAGAGTTCTAACCTAAACTTCGTGATTATATCAGGAGCTAACCAGTGGCCAAGGAAAAAATTTCCATAGAAGAGGAGCTGGAACAGGCCAGGGCCTACGCAGAAAAGTGTGAAAATGAATTAAAGGAATTCGTGTACATAGTCTCCCATGACCTCAAGGCGCCTTTAAGGGCCATTAACCAGCTTGCGGGTTGGCTGGCAAAGGATCATGGAGAATCACTTAGCGAAGAGGGCAAAGAGCTGATTGATCTCCTGATGGGCAGGCTCGATAGAATGAACAATCTTATGGAAGGCATTCTGCAATACTCAAGAATTGGGCGAATCAGAGAGCCTGAGCGTGAAGTTGATATAAACGGTATGATTCGCAATGTTCTTACAACCATTAACCCGCCTGAAAACATAAAAGTTGAATCTGAAAACCTTCCATCAGTGATATTCGAGCCCATGAGGATAGAGCAGGTATTCAGGCAATTGATTGAGAACGCGGTGAGATTCAATGACAAACCAGAGGGCTTGATAAGTATTTCAGCGATCGAGGACACAGATTTTGTAAGATTCACAGTGTCCGACAATGGCCCTGGTATACCTGAAAAGGATTATCAAAAGATATTTCAAATCTTCCAAACACTTTCACCTAAGGATGAAATTGATAGCGTAGGAGTAGGACTTACACTGATCAAGAAGATTATTGAGTCAAAGGGGGGAAGTATCTGGGTGGAATCAGAGCTCGGCCAAGGCGCGAAATTCCATTTTACTACGCCTAATAATTGATAGGCTCACTGAATGGAGCGTACCAAATGAATTCCCGTGGAATAATAAAAATAGGGTTCAATGCGGGCCATTTGACCAATTTGTATTAAGAGACGTTATGATTTAGAAAAATACTATGAAACCGATCTAAAAAGGAAATTAGGATGCGCGATTCAAGACCAATATTACTGGTTGAAGACGACACAGTGGACGCAATGGCAGTTAGAAGGGCCACAAAGGATCTCAAGGTGAGCAACCCTTTAATTACCGTAGGAGACGGTGAGGAAGCCTTGGATTTCCTAAGAGATCCTGCGAATGATATCCCATGTTTAATCCTGCTGGATATAAATATGCCGAAGATGAACGGTATAGAATTCCTTAGGGAAGCTAAATCAGACTCTAAATTGAAGAGAATTCCAGTGGTGGTCTTCACTACTTCAAAGGAAGACCAGGACAAGGTGGATAGCTTTGATCTCGGAGTGGCCGGTTACATGGTCAAGCCCGCTGACTATCTTAAATTCCTGGAAGTGATAAGGGCTGTGGACGTGTATTGGGCTCTCAGTGAAACCGCTCCAAGGCAGTGATGTGAAATAATGACCAGTTCGCGATTCCGAGCCTATGAATAATAGATCGGAATTATTCACTTGACAAAGGTTCTCCTTGACTGTCTATCGGGATCTTCAATTGCCCTTATTCCTAAAGAGAAATCTGGATTCTCAACGTCAAAGATTCCGCCATAGCACGATTATTTTTTCTTGTGTCGGGTAAAAAACCTTGGCAGTGCAGAGCGCGTTAGTTTGTGCTGAAAGGAGTATCAGAAGAGGTCAAAGATTACGCGAGGGGTTTTTGGGCAAGGGAGGAAGCCAAAAATTTTCATGAATCCTTGACAAAAGTTCGGTGTCTGAATATCATAGGAACATGATGGTCGGGTTAACACTCGCCGTCACAAGAGAAGCC
>CAZFJT010000302.1:2279-4852 GCA_964519135.1 uncultured Syntrophales bacterium
GCCTGACGTTGCGGGGAACGCAAGAGTCCCACACGCGCCTGTGAAGGGAGAACCATAAGACGCTTCATTCGAAGCGCCGGGAACTGGAGGCCGAAGCATGTCGGCTTTTTCTTTGTCTAAGACTTACGATAACAAGTATTCAGATAGTATTCGCCAGTCGGCTTCAAACCGATAATCACCCAGAAATACTGACCGTGATAGGCAGGAATAATACCAGACAGTCCCCATTTTGGAGGTTCATTCTTTGTGGGTTCATTCATGGGGACTGCTTCATCTTTGGTTTTCTCCAGTAGCTCCTTTACACACGGGATCAATCTGTACCTCGACAACCTGTTTTTTCCTTTCTTCTTGTTCAGATGAGGTTCAAACCAATCAAGAAATAGTTGATCACGTCCCCCAAAGCACTTGACCCACACATAGGGTTCACCTTTAGCTGATTTGGGAGACCCTTCCAACCATTTTGTCAATAAAGATCGGGCTTTCCCATAGACGACCTGATTCTTTGCGTCAGCTATCGGTAACTTCTTGCACTCGTACATCCATTAAGGATAGCCGATTCGTTTCGACGAGTGCAAGGAGTATCTTAGCCGGTCTCTTCCGCTCCGGTGACCTCTCCTGACATTGACTCCTGGAGCGGCTTCAGGAGCCTGGAAAGAGTTGGAAGAGGAAGAGAGAGGCGGGAGGATAAATCGAGAAAGGAGAGCGACGAGAGTTGATAGGGTTAATGATCGGTCGTCTCTTGAACTTCTACTCAAGAGCAACCTTTGCCAAGTACATATTTCCGAAAGAAAAATATGAATTGCTCCTTGATCTATTGACACCTGTGGCAAAAACCTTCCCATCTGAAAATGGAATAATTTCAGTTAGCCAGGGACTCCAGATACTTGGCGGGTACGGTTATTGTGACGAGTTTCCAATTGAACAATTTTACAGGGACGTTCGTATCCATCCCATACATGAAGGAACCACAGGCATACAAGGGCTTGATCTTTTGGGCCGCAAGATAGTTATGCAAGGGGGCAAGGCCGGGCAACTGTTCTTCCAGGAAATCAATGCGCTCGCGGAACGGGCAAAGATCCATGAGGAGCTCGCCCCATACTCGGAAAGACTGGTTAACGCGGCTGGGACAGTGCAAAATCTGACATTGGAACTCGTACAAATAGCGTTGAATAACGAACCGGACAGGTTCCTTGCGGACTCAACATTATACCTTGAAATGTTCGGGTATCTGGTAATTGCCTGGCAGTGGCTCTTGCAAGGTCTGGAGGCGCAAAAAGCCATTGAATCAGGAGATAGGGCCAACTTCTACATTGGCAAACTTCATACCATGAAATATTTCTTCCATTATGAGCTGCCTAAATTACAAGCATTGGCAGAGAGACTTTCAGAAGCCGACGGCCTTACTCTTCATATGAGCCCAGAGCTGTTCAGGGATTGAGCTTTTATCAAACATTCCCATATGTTCAGGGCTTTAGAGTGGAAAGATCAAAATACTGCAATATTATATTCATTTTTTTCTCTGGATTATGTAAATTGTTTGACTGATCCAATCATCCCACTGTACATAGGCTGAATGTTCTAAGGACCGCATAGGCGGTAATAAACCATTGGATTAGGTTAGCCATCCATTTGTAGGGGAGTGGTTTTATGAAATATTCCAGGTTATTTATCTATCTTTTCATCTTTATATGCATATTGACGGCAAGTATCGGCGTGACTGATGAGAAAAACCACGGTATGGCCTTGCTTGCCATTCAAGGACAGGTCCAGGACGACGCGGGTAACTTGCTGGGCGAGGCGCATGTTTATCCTTTTCTCAATGGGAAAAGATTCGGGTCTGACGCCCACAATGGGGGCCACCCCGCGTCCGGGCATGGAACTACCGCTGCGGCCACAGGGGAAAACGGACTTTATCGCTTGGAGATCAAGGCCACTCCTCAAGAGATAGTCTCAGGCCAGTGGGCTGTCCAGATTACCAAACCCAGCTTTAAATCCACCCAAATGATACCGCTTCCCAAGGTTGCCGAACTGGGGACCAATAAAGACGGGCTGACTATGTACAGCGCAGGCGTGGACGTGACCTTGAAGCGAATACAAGGCGCGGCGTTTTGGATTGCCCTGGCAATATTGGTGGGCATTTATGTTCTCATATCACTGGAGCTTGTTCACAGGACCTTGGCGGCTTTTCTGGGCGCGGCCCTGGTGCTCGGAATAACCCATACATTCGGCCATTTTGATTCCGCTTTTGAGATGCTCACCTTTGAGCAATCCCTGGGAGCGGTGGACTGGAACGTAATCTTTCTTTTGATGGGTATGATGATAATTGTTGGTGTATTAAAGGATTCAGGGGTTTTTCAGTGGCTTGCGTACAAATCCTTTCAAATGACCGGCGGCAGGGTATTTGTCCTCGCGGCCGCGCTCAGTGTAGTCACGGCCATACTCTCGGCCTTTTTGGATATTGTTCCGGCTCTGCTTTTACTCACTCCAGTGACCATAGAGATAGCCGGGATACTGGGGATTACACCCCTGGCCCTTCTCATGCCTGAGTTAATGGCGGCAACCTTCGGAGGACG
>CAZFJT010000303.1:0-2090 GCA_964519135.1 uncultured Syntrophales bacterium
GCTATGGTTAAAGACATCGTTGGCATGATATCGCCGCCTTCCAACATAGAAATCGTGATTGAAGACAACCTGCCGAATATATTATCGGAAACTACCTTATTGCATGAGATTTTTCAGAATCTAATTGATAACGCCATAAAGTATATGGACAAAACCCAAGGAGTGATTAACATTGGTTGTATAGATGAAAGTACGCATTGGGTATTCAAAGTTGCGGACAATGGTCCAGGGATTGAGGAAGGTGATTTCGATAATATATTTAAAATATTTAAAACCTTATCTAAAAGTGATGATATCGAAAGCACAGGTATAGGATTGGCTCTCGTAAAAAAAATTGTGGAAAGAAAAGGCGGTCGCATATGGGTGGAATCTAAGCCTGGCTCTGGATCGACTTTTATTTTTTCCATTCCCAAGGCGCCTGAGGATGTTGAGCCTTATATGAAGGGCCCATCAAATCAATCCGCTGAACTGTCAGTTTCTTGAGTTTCATTGCAAACAAAAGAAAATGATTCCGAACCATTAGCGAGTAATATCCCATGACGAAGACATTGATCAGAGTTCTTTTTGTGGATGACAATAAGGTTGATCGACTGGCGTTTCAAAGGAGCGTCAAAAAAGACAATCTGCCTTATGAGCCTATTCTCGCAGAATCAGTTGAAAAAGGCGTGAAATTGCTGGAGACTGACTCCTTTGATGTGGCCCTATTCGATTTTTCCCTTCAAGACGGAACAGGTTTTGACCTACTCAAAAAGGTTCCCAAGAATACACCGGCAATAATAGTCACAGGTAGTGGTAATGAAGAAATTGCTGTACAAGCGATGAAGCTGGGAGCGTCCGACTATCTGATAAAGGATGGTGATAACAACTGGCTGAAAACTCTTCCCATAACTGTTAACAACGCCATTAAATCGGCAAAGGCCCAGCAAGAGCTGGCCGAGGCTCACCAAGAGCTTGAAAGAAGAGTGAATGAGCGCACAAAGGATCTTCTGGAAGCGAATACACAACTCATGCTGGAGATCGAGCAACGCAAGCAGGCTGAAAAGGCTTTGAGAGAGAGTCAGGAGCGATTCAGGGGGCTAACTGAGACCACCAGCGAATGGATTTGGGAAATGGATACACAGGGAGTTATCACATATGCCAGCCCTAGAGTTGAGCGGTTACTGGGATACTATCCAAAACAGGTGGTGGGATCTGAAAGACACAATTATATGACTCCAGAGGACAGCGCACAATGGCAGGCCAAATACGAACTTATTGTGGCTTCGCAAAAACCGTTTCGCCAATTAACAAGCCTGAATGTTCACAAGGATGGTAGGGTCGTTATCCTGGAGTCCAGCGGTGTTCCATTCTTTGATAACAATGGCGAACTTGCCGGTTTTAGAGGTATTGATCTGGATGTCACTGACAGGAAGAGAGCCGAGGAACTGCTGATTAAGTCTGAACGGATAAAGGCCGTTGCAGACCTTGCGGCTGGAGTGGCGCATAATTTTAATAATCTTCTTCAAATAGTCATGTCAGGAATCGAATTGGCGATAACATATGTTGAGGGTAATAATGTTGAAAAGACTGTTTCCACTCTGGAGCAGGTGATTGAAAGCGCCAGCTTTGGCGCGGAGACTGCAAAATGGCTTCAGGATTTCGCTCAAACCGGTTTTGACGCAAGTGTGAAAGACGGCAAAGTCTTTTCACTTACCAGGACTGTTGAGCAGGCCGTGGAAATGAGTAGGCCATGGTGGAAGAGTGGACCTGAAAAGGATGGAATCAATGTATCTGTGGAGACAGAATTCCATGTGAATTGTCTTGTGGCAGGCAGGGAAAGTGAAATCTTTGAGGTCTTGGTGAACTTGATTAAAAACGCATCCGAAGCGTTGCCAAATGGAGGAAAGATTCAAATTTCCACAACAGTTGAGGATGGATGGGCTGCGCTTACTGTCAAGGACAATGGTATCGGTATTCCGGAAGAAAAGTTGGGCAAAGTATTTGAACCTTTTTTCACCACAAAGGGGTTCAAAGGCACTGGTATGGGCCTTGCCAGCTCATTGGGATTGGTCAAAGGTCATGGGGGAGATATATCGGTTTCAAGTAAAAGA
>CAZFJT010000303.1:2100-4826 GCA_964519135.1 uncultured Syntrophales bacterium
ACAAGAGACGAGGGAACGGTATTCAAAGTTATACTTCCACTTGCGGATACCCAAATGGATAATGGTTCCCGTCAAATTGACGAGGCTTTTCCATGGAAACTGAGAATCCTAATAATAGATGACCATCGTCAACTGGTGGAAATGTTACAACAGGGTTTTACATTTCTGGGTCAGCAAGTCCTTGGCGGCGCCTCCGGCCAGGAGGGAATAGATTTATTCGACCAAAATGAGGTGGATTTAGTAATATCAGACCTTGGCATGCCTGATGTAAACGGATGGAAGGTTGGTAAGCACATTAAAGAAAAATGTGAAGCTGAAAACAGAAAGAGGCCGATATTTTTGCTTCTTACAGGATGGGGGGATTCAGTAGTCAACGAAGAGCTAATAAGAGAATCAGGTGTGGATCAGGTAATCAAAAAGCCTATTAATATTCAACAATTACTATACTATATCAAAAAGAAGCTCAAAGAAGACAGAGGAACAACTGAAAAAGATATTTCATCAAACCGGCCTTAGCTCCAGGCTGCATTCTTCCAACCTTTAATAAAAATTATTTAATTGGGCCCAAGATGGATTGGGTCAAAGCCGCGCGCACAAGGGATAATTCATGGGTGTGTGTTCAGATTCTACCATCAATTGGAGAATCTTTACCACGTCTTTTAGCGATTTTGACAAATATGTTTGACAAGGTAACCTGGGCCTATTAAACTGGAATGGGAGAGTGTAGGCAATGCGTGGAATTCGTACACACCATCTGAACAGCAGACCCAGCTCAACAGCCTTAACATAGAATCGGAGCGGCCGCGATCATGAGAATCTGTCATCCTGGAATATTTTGCGAGCAATTGGAAGAGCGTATTGTCCTTGACGCTTCCTTGGCCCCCACTGATAAGGACAACCCTAACGACAATCCTCTTAATGACGGCAATCAATTATTAACGAAGAGCCCGGGACAACCAGGCGCGGCTCGTGCGGAAGCCCCTGCTGACGATGCGCCCGCTTCTATTGGAGAGGTCTTTGAAAATGATTTGAATGTGGTTTTAATCTCCAACGCTCTGGACAATATCGAAGGTTTGACTGATGCGGCCGACGAAAATAGTGAGGTTATCGTCTTTGACTCCCAAAACGACAACTTGGAATCGATTTCCATTACCTTAGGAGATTTGGCTGAATCCCGTGGACAGAAGATAGATGGACTGGCAATTCTTGAACATGGCTCAGAAGGAATTTTCTCTATTGGAACAGATGATATCGGGTTTTTTAATGTCAGCCAATTCGCTTCCTCTTTTGAAATCATAGCTGGATCGCTCGACCATGACTCTCAAATTCAAATTTTCGGGTGCTCTGTTGCAGGAGATTTCTTTGGTGAGAGTTTATTGAATCAGATAAGCGGTTATACAGGAGCTGATGTCTTCGCCAGCGTTGATCAGACCGGGGGAGAGCACGGTGATTGGGTCCTTGAGTACTCTTCGGAACAAGGGTCTGAAATGAAGTCCATTTTAGACGCGGAAGCCCTAATATCATGGGACGGGGAACTTGCTGACACCTATCCCGCATATGAAGATAACTGGGCAATTTCCCTGAACAAAACCCTCTATTATGTCAATGATGACGGAATGCACGGCAAAGAACTCTGGAGAAGTGACGGAACCGCGGACGGCACCTATATGGTTATGGACATTAATCAAGGCGCGGTGGGCTCTGATCCGACTCAAATAATGATCCTAAACGGGAAGCTGGTATTTGCCGCAAGTGACGGTAAATCAGTGGGAAATCATGGCAGGGAGCTATGGACCAGCGATGGCACAGTCAGTGGAACCCACATGCTCAAAGACATAAATAGCCAAGCTCAGCAAGATAGCGACCCGCAAAAGCTTACCATTGTAAATAATACACTTTTCTTTACCGCGGACGATTTGACCGGTGTCGGCAGAGAGCTGTGGAAATCCGACGGGACTTCAGCAGGCACGGTAATGGTAAAAGATATCAACCCATCAGGGGACTCCAACGCCACTGAACTCACCAATGTTGATGGAACGCTTTTTTTCAGGGCCGATGGAGGAAAAGGCACGGGAGTGGAGCTGTGGAAAAGCGATGGAACTGAATCCGGCACGCAAATGGTTATGGACATCAACCCAGGCATGAAGAGCAGTGACCCCACAGAGTTCACCACAGTAGGATCCACTCTGTATTTCAGGGCTGATGGAGGCAAGGGCTTTGGTGTTGAATTGTGGATGAGTGACGGAACAGGCGCTGGAACCTCAATGGTTATGGACATAAATCCAAATAGCGGCGACAGCAATCCCACAAACCTGACCGAGATCAACGGTCAACTCTTTTTCTCAGCCACTGATGGGGTTAAGGCCAAAGTGAGCCACGGGACTGAAGCGTGGGTTACAGATGGCGTTACAACAAAGATGATATCCGACATAAATCCTGGTAAGTCGGACAGTAATCCTTCGGAATTTACATTGGTTAATGGTGAAGTATACTTTATAGCGGACGACGGAGTTCATGGAACGGAACTTTGGAAGACCGACATTTCAGGCGCGGGCGCAAACATGGTCATGGATATATATCCAGGTCCGCAATCCAGTTCACCAACCGCGCTGTGGGATTATGACGGGGTTTTGCTGTTCGCGGCCGATGACGGAGTGCACGGTTATGAGCCATGGCGAAGTGACGGCTCCCTGGCAGGAACATTTTTGTTTGAGGATATCAACCCC
>CAZFJT010000304.1:0-424 GCA_964519135.1 uncultured Syntrophales bacterium
CATCCAGGGCTTCTTTGAATTTTCCCTGATCAGTGTAGGCCATTCCTCTCCAGTTAAAAGCTTCGGCTGACCTGGGATTGGCGCCGATCACTTTTGAATATAGCTCTATTGCCTTGCCTAGCCGTTTTTCGTTTGTATGGATATTGAGAGCCTGCTGCAAATCAGTATCCAACTGGCAGCGGCCCTGGCTTGGAAACAGGAAGATAGCGCACAGCAAAAAGATCGGAATGAATGTAATCGATGAAGTAAGGACTTCCGCGAAACCGAGGCCCTGTTTTAAAGGTTCGCGCCAATCACTTGGAAGTGAGCCCAGTGATTCTGTTTCTCTTAAGATCCGCCTTGGATTCATGCCGGCTCCATTTTCTATCAACAATTTATTTATCTGATGCTGTACTCTGATGGTTCAAATGTTATTTATCTAACA
>CAZFJT010000304.1:434-4816 GCA_964519135.1 uncultured Syntrophales bacterium
GAACAAATCAAGAAATATATGTAATGGGTCAATATATAAATTCAAATTGTTGGCTTATTTATTGGCTGGGCGCAAAATTTGCTCATATCCTCAATCAATTTCTCCGCGCTCCAATTTTTGAATACCGTGGCTCTTGGGTTTCTATTTGCTATACTGAGGGCGCTTTCCATAATATCGGACGTCCCACCGCTCCCCTCTATTATACCAATGGATCTATCCGCTCCAAGTTCATCACACGCTATTGTAAACTCATTCAAAGTCCCAAGGCCTCCGCCTATAAAGACACAAGCGTGGGCGCTTCTGACCAGAATCACATTGCGTCCCTTTCTTCCCATACCTGTAAAAACCCAGAGATCCCCATCGCCTGGATAGGCATATCTCATGGTGTGCTCCTCATAATCGATTCCTGGTGAAAAGTACATTGTCAAACCTCCGGCTTCCTTTGCTGCGCTTGCCGCTATGTGAGGTAATCCTGTACAGCCCCCGGTAAGCAATATCCCGCCAATCCTTGCAATTTCCTTGCCCGCCCTTTGGGCCATTATCTTTGTTTCATGGGATTGATTTACAGATGCTGAACCCAAAACAGCGAATTGAATTTTTTTCCTGGTTTCCATGATAACTTTCGGAACCTTTCTTAGAATGGTCAAGGCCGAGAACCCTCAGCATATACGAAAAAGCCGAAGCTTGAAGTCCTTGGCTCCCATTTCTTGGGAAACTTGACACTGGCTTCTCAACCTTATACATTTTGTGACTCGTTTTGGCGCCTGCGTTATGTGCATTGACTCGTAATTATCGTATAAGACAATTTTTGGAAACAGGCGTCAAGCCCTGGATTAAAGGGGTGATCTTATTAATTTATTGCTTTATTTTTACGCAGGGATAAATGGATTATTTTTCAATAATTGCGCTTGCCGCGGGTAAAGGAACCCGCATGAAATCCGAAAAGGCCAAGGTCCTACATTCAGTTGCTGGGACTCCCATGATAAAAAGGGTTGTCCAATCGGCCCTATGTGCAAATCCCGATAAAATGGTGGTTGTAATAGGCCATCAAGCTGATGGGGTGAAGTCGGTTTTGAGCGAATTCCCTCTTGAGTACTCTGTTCAGAGCGAGCAATTGGGCACTGGCCACGCGGTGGCCACCACTAAGGGGCTGTTTGAGAACTACAGGGGATATTGCCTGATATTGTGCGGAGATACACCCTTGATCCAACCGTCATCCATTAAGATGTCGCTTTTATCCCATACAAATTCAACAGCTAAGCTGACACTTGTTACAACACATGTGAATGACCCCTTTGGTTATGGGAGAATTATCAGAGACAGCAATGGTTTAATAACGGGCATAGTGGAAGAAAAGGACGCTACAGACGATCAGAGGCTCATCAATGAGATAAATACGGGCATATATGTGGTGGACACCGAACTACTCTTCAGGCTCGTGGATGATCTGAAAAATAATAATACCCAAGGGGAGTACTATCTCACGGATATCGTGGGCGCGGTCTGCGCTCAGGGCTTGGATCTAAACACCCATAAACTTGAAGACAGCTCTGAGGTGATCGGCATTAACACAATGGCTGAGCTGGCTCACGCGTCGAAGATCCTATGGGACAGGAAGAGAATGGACCTTATGAGTAGCGGCGTTCACTTGGTTGATCCCGGGACTGTATATGTGGATTCTGAAACCCAAATAGGTCACGATACAGTCATATATCAGGGTGTCAACATCACAGGCGCCACTATTATAGGGAAAAACTGTATAATTGAACCTGGGGTGTTCATATCAGATTCCGTCATAGGCGACAATGTTCACATAAAGCTATCTTCACGCCTTGACAAGTCAAAGGTGAGCAATGGCGCATCAGTGGGTCCCATGGCGCACCTGAGACCTGAGGCAAAAATTGGTGAAAAAGCAAAGATCGGTAACTTTGTTGAAGTTAAAAAGACTGATTTCGGTAAAGGCTCTAAGGCTTCCCATCTCACATATCTTGGGGATAGCAAGATTGGGGAAGATGTAAACATCGGTTGCGGGACAATCACTTGTAATTATGACGGCAGAACCAAGCACACCACTGAAATAGGCGATAATTCTTTCATCGGTTCGGATGTTCAATTCGTTGCGCCCGTAAAGGTGGGAAAAGGATGCCTTATTGCAGCCGGGAGCACTATTACCAAAGATGTGCCGGATCAATCACTTGGAGTTACAAGGACGAAACAGCGCACATATCCCCTGAGGCCGGGCCAAAAGCCGGAAAACCGGAATGACTGAACCTAGGCTTGACCTTGATAAAAGCGTAGTATTGGCGCCTATGGCCGGGATTACGGACCCAACCTTCAGGAGGCTGGTGCAGGAATTTGGTATATCCGCGTTGTGGACTGAGATGATCAACGCCCAAGGTTTTTTGAATTTTCCAGAGAGGTTCCACACCATTGCTCTCAATGGGCGCCAAGTTCCAACCTTCTTTCAGATATTCGGAGCAGAGCCGAACACTATGGCCCTGGCTGCTAAGGCGCTTCAGGATAGGGGGGCCTCAGGTATTGACATCAATATGGGATGCCCTGTGAAAAAGGTTGTAAAAAAAGGCGCCGGAGCGTTTCTAATGAAAACACCGGCCATCGCGGCCGCAATAGTGGCAAAGGTCAGAAAGCAAATATCTGTTCCCTTGTCGGTTAAGATCAGGTCCGGATGGGATGAGACCAGCAATAACGCCCCTGAATTTGCCAAGATCCTTGAATCTGAAGGAGCGGATCTCATTGTGGTCCATTGCAGAAGTAGATCTCAATTGCACTCTGGCGCGCCAAGGCCAGAAATTATAGCCGAAGTAAAGGCCAAAGTCTCCGCGCCTGTTATTGGAAACGGGGGTGTAACCACAATAGAGCTTGCTGAAAAGATGTTCAAACAAACCGGATGCAATGGGGTTATGATAGGCAGAGGCGCCCTTGGGAGACCCTGGTTCCCCGCGGAAATAATCCGATCAATTGGACAAAAGCTCCTTCCTGCAAAGGGCCCCGTTTTTCTTGACCAAGTCGTAAAAAGACACTTTGAGCTTCATAGGGAAAATGGCCAAAATGGACCCGGCCTGGTGAGATATATGCGAAAGCATCTGGTATGGTACTCAAGGGGCGGAAAGTATTCGTCGGAATTCAGACGCAAAGTTATGGAAACCGAAGATATGGGAATGACCATTGAAATGGTGGAAAGATTTCTAGGGGGGATAAGCGTTTCATGAATGATGAGGACGCTTATAAGGATTCAAAAATAGATCCTGGACAACTCGCGCCACAAGATGAAGGTCAGGAAACTATTTCCCTTAACGGCAACATTGGCGCTTCCGTAGATAGGCTTGTGGAATATTTGGTTGAAAATGATGTCCATGGTATTCATCCCCTGATAATGGGCGAGATAGAGAACAGGATCCTCGCCAAAACATTGGAGCTCAGTGGAGGAAACAAGTTAAAAGCTGCAAGACTTCTTGGAATAAGCCGCAATACCTTCCATAGAAAGATCAGCAAACTATCAGATAGCAAATAATAAGTGTGACGCGGTTCTTTTATTGGACTTCCAAAATAACAGGAAAATGATTTTTCATTTACTAAGAACTTCTAATTCCTGTTTATCTTTTTTGGCGCCCATGACCAATTGAAAATGGGTCTTTTTATTACGCCACACTGGACCGGTCGTTGGACATCCTCAACATATCCCTTGACACCCGTTGCTAACGGAATATAATTATAGCGGATCTTAAAATACAGACTTGGAGATCCCTTATGGATCAGGATAGACTCTCACAGCTCGAAGAAAAGTTAATGCAACTGATCGAGCAAAACGAAACGTCCAAACGAGAGCAACAGAGATTTGCCGAAGAGCTTGAAAAAAGAGACAAACGAATAGGCGCCTTGGACAAGACCTTAAAACAGATCCAGTAAGATCACAAATCAGCTAGGGGTAAACTGGACAACATTATAGAGAAGCTGGAGGCTTTCACCTGAAAGATTCCTTTACCGGCCATTTGAGCGAGGAATCCGTGCAAAAGGAAACCGAACCGGAAAAGCCGAACTCTGTTAAAATCAGACTGTTTGGCAAAGAGTACAACATTAAGGGGCACGGAGACAAAGAGTACATATTGGATTTGGCCGGATACATAGCCGAAAGAGCTGGAGAAATCGGCGAAAAGACCGCAGCGGTGTCCACCTTGGATATTGCGGTCCTTACATTGCTGAATATAACCGATGAACTGTTCCAGGAAAGGATAAGCAACAAAGAAGCGGTCAATCAAGCGGACTAATCACGTGGAATAATCCCGTGGAGGTCAGAGGTATATATAAGCCTTTAAAGGCGCATTGCCCGCCTAAAAGGCTTCAAATTTATAATTGTCCCTGCG
>CAZFJT010000305.1:0-4816 GCA_964519135.1 uncultured Syntrophales bacterium
GATTTTTTTCATTGAACTTCTTTGGGACGACGACCGCGTCATAAAATGAGTCCAGGATCTTTATGTACTCATCTTGTAATATCCATCTCCCCATTTGTTTATCAACATAATATTGGGCGTGAGAACCGAATACCAGGCACACTTCAAGGGGCTTATCGCACTGACTTTCCAGAAGACCTTGCTGAACCCTGCAAACACAGTTTGCAACCGCTATTTTGTCCTTTGTTTTTACAATCTCCTTAAGGTCCTCATAGGGCGCCACAGCCCAGGAATGGTCAATGGATTTGTTCACAGGAATTGTTCGCATCAATGGGATATCAGACATGGATTTCCTGCCAAAAGCCTCATTAAAATAATTTTCAAAAAGTTCGGCAAACTCCTTATCCATGTTTTTCACCTGGTATTCATAGGACCCTACAACAAAGGGCGCTGCGCCATACTTTGTATTACCCTTTTTGGATACCTTGAAGATCAGGCCCTTATCAACCATCCCTTCCAGCCTGTTAGAAACTGTTTCCGTGTCCTCTCCTCTTCTCTGGGCTATTGCTTCAGCGGCCTCTGGCATCATGCTCATGGCAAGGTAGGTTCCTGCCTCATCTTCATCAAACATACGCTTGAGTATTTTGTATTCAACTCCTGATTCAGTCTCTGGGAAGCCAATGGAATACTGATCCATCTGCTCTCTAAGGTCTTTGTAAATGTCTGTGTTCATGCTTATCTCCTTGTTATCATATTATAATTATCTATAATTCCCTTTTTTCGGTAAACACATCAATGATTTCACATAATCCCGTGTGAATGAAAGAATGATTTCATGGATCGTAAAACTATGAAACATATGATTGCGGCTGAAGCCCAATGGGGAACAACACCCTTAATAAAAAACCATGGAGACTTGGCGCCTCCAGCAGCCAGTCTATAAGTAACTATCGCGCTCCACACGAGCCCTGTGATTATAAGGGCTTGCTGTATCATAATGGCTACCCATTCCGGGACCCTTATTATCATTGTCCTGAAAATCTCGAAATCAAATGTCTTGCTCAACAATATCGGCAGATGAACCCCCAGATGTATTAGATAATAGAGATGAAACGCCATGAAAGATGTAAGAGCAAGGGGTAGAAGAGCCAGGCCATACCTGGAGTAGTTTTCCTCCAATGTATCCCCATAGGCTCGACTGGATATCGCGGCTGCTGTGAGATTTAAGAGGTTTACACCCAACACTATGATCAAAAAGACGATTGTAAACTTCAGAATGTCAGGTAACCCCATCCAGCCCGTAACTGTTTCGTAAGCAATGGACTTGCTGAACATCTCGGCCAGCAGTCCGCCTATCATACCTAAAACCAGAAAAGCAGTGCCTTTATTGGTGTGCCGTATCTCCCAAAGCTCTTGGCCTGGAATGCGAAATCTTAGCCTAATAGCGTCGTGTGGGCACAATTTTACGCATGTTCCGCACAACTTGCAAAGCCGGTTGCTGTGGAGCCTGGGACCAGCCTGATTAAACGGACATCCCTCCATACCGTCCCTTCCGAGCAGGCAATCGTTTGTACTACAATGGGAAATGCAAACATTCCTATCCGCTCGCAACTCTATCATGGAGGCCTTTGATAGAACGCTGATCATGCCTCCAAGACCACAAAGGTACCTGCACCAGGACTGCCTTTCAAAGATCACAGCCACCACCAGGGCGGAAATGAGCATGGCCAAGAGTAAAATGCCCACATTAAAAGGAGAATTCCTGATATCCGTAGCAGTCTCGAACCATATAATCAGGAGAACGGCAATGGCCAGCAGAAAATCCGAGTGGGTCTTCAAGAATGTGGGAAACGGCTTATTAAATGCTATTACCCTCTTTGCCAGGTTGCTGATGACACCTATGGGACACAGGGTACACCAGAACCTTGCCCATATGAACGAGCCTATTATAAGGACCGGCCACCCCACAGCCCAACTTACCAATGCGCCGGGATTTCTCATTGGGTCAGGAGGGCCAAGAAACAGAAAAAGGAGCAGAATAAAATAGAACGGTGTTACCGCGCTTTGCAAAATAGCCGGGAACAAAGGACTTAACACCGCCTTTTTTATGGGTTTCAGAGATAAAAGGTCAAATTTCCCAGCGTCCCCAACCTGCTTTAGGTCAAAATATATGTCCTGAGGTCTTATTACACCGCCTTCAGAAACAAGTATCGCTCTTTTAAGGGTTCCTGAAAGCTCAACGTCGTTTCCAGGCCAGGGATAATTCACCAGGGTCTTTATTGTCTCAGGCGGAGGATCAGTTATCTCCTTTCTTAACTCCTGACCATATTTCTTTACATAGTGGCTTACCAGGCTCGGTATTTCCCGTCTTCTCTTTCTCAGCGGCGGAACCACCAGGGCTTCATCCAATAGGGCGAATATTAATGGATGCTCGTCCGGATCCACATCAGTCTCTTCCAACTCGGAAGTCAGGATAATCCTGGCTCTGTTTTCCTGGCCTCCCCTGCCTCCAAAGCGATGAAAAACCCCTGACTCTATTGCGTTTAAAAGACGGTTTTGCATTGCCGTGGTTAGTCTCTCCGCGCCCCTGACAAGCAGTGTTCCATCCTCGCAGAGCTCCAAATAGCCGGGCTTTTCTCTTATGGCCCCATCATCACCTAATTCCTCTGACCCAAAAAAGAGCTTGATCTGCTCTTCTGTGACATGGGTGTCGTCACTTGGGTCCACTTGATCCGCGGATTGTGAAGAATTTTCAGTTGTGGGTCTCAGAAGATCCAAAAGTAAAAAAACGTCTTTGTAGAGCCGCCCCATTCTATAGATTGCGTGAGCCAACACCTCCTTACCCACTCCTGTTTCACCCATTATCAGCGCAGGGCTTTCAGAATGGGCCAACTCATTGAGTCTGCCGGCCAGCCTTTGCTTTACAAAGTCACCTATCACGTAATCAGGAAAGATGTGTTCTTCCCTGCTGATCAATGATTTGAGAGCCCTCTTTTTAATCTTGCTCTCATAGACCATCCTGTCCAATCTGGTGATCTTCCTGGCCAGGTTCTTCACCAGAGTCAATGTAAATCCAGGGTGAGCCTCCAATATCCGCTGAAAATCCTCAGCGCTTACCTCCACAGCCTCACATGCTTCCTCTGCAACCAACTCAGTATCCACCGGGGAAGATGACCCTGTTAGAAAGCTTATCTCTCCGTACATGTCTCCAGCCCTGAGACTGTCCACAGAAATGTCCTGATCCACTTTGTCCTTCAGGATGACATCAGCCACACCGGACAGCAACAATCCTACAGACTCGCCCCCCTGCCCTGGCCCGAGTATGGTCTGACCCGGGCTGTAGACTTTGGTTGCGCCCTTTGACAAAAGCTCACGCCTTATCTCTTCAGGTAGTCTTTCCAGTGGATTGGCGCGAAGGTGGTTTGGATCCGGTATTTTGAGCATATTTTGAAATCGTTGATGAATATTGTGTTCAGTTAATCCGGCCAAATATTTATGGTTCGATGAATTATACTGAAACTAATTCCCGTATAATCCACCTAATAATTTCATCAGTCAATGGCGCAGAAAAAATTGGCGATAAAAATGGGAAAAGCGGTTATTAGGTTCTCCAGTATGGATGCTTAACCTATTAATTAAAGGCGTTTTGGAAAAAGGCTTTAATAAGGACTCCAAACAGCATAACGGATCGCCGGCTCTTTCAAAACAGCCATTAATTCTAAGCAACTTTAGAAAAAACCTTCATTGCATTTGTACATCCTTTCGCCTTAATGAGCCATATCCATGGAATAGTTCATTGGTTGTATGCTAATATGCAATATTGGTAAACCAAACCATTTAAGGCCGTTAATATGTCCGAAGAATCCAAACATAAGAGCGATTCCCTTTCAAATGAAGAGCTATTGACCAAGCAATCGGTTAAATACGCTGAAGACCTCGCCAAAATTTATCAGGAGGAAAAGTCCAAGAGAAAGGCCCTTGAAAAGGCCAACAAGGAATTAAAGGCTGAAATCGTATCCAGAAAAAACGCCGAAAAAGCCCTGATTGACAGTGAGAGACGTTTAAGCCTGACCCTTGAAGGCGGAGACCTTGGTCTATGGGATTGGAATGTCAGAAAAGGAACTGTCACGTACAATACCAGGTGGGCTGATATGCTCGGATACCGATTGGCTGACCTTGGTGATAAAGTTGAATTCTGGCAAGGACTTATTCACCCCGATGATCGGAACCACGCATTGGAATCCATCCAAAAGACCTTAGACGGCGCCCTGCCCTCCCTGGATATCGAATATAGACTTCAGACCAGACAGGGAATCTGGAAGTGGATACTTGTCCGTGGAAAGGTCGTACAAAGGGACGGGAACGCTAATCCGGTGAGAATGGCCGGAACTCATCTGGACATAGACAAACGCAAAACAGCCCAGAGTGAATTGAGAAAGAGTGAGGAACGCTTCAAAGCCATATTCCTCGGCGCGCAGGATTGTATATTCATCAAAGACTCGGACTTGAAATACACCCATGTGAACCCTGCCATGAAAGAATTACTGGAATTAAAAGATAAAGATATTGTTGGAAGATATTCTGATGATATATTCGGCGCGACAATCGGCAAACATATGAGTGAGATAGATAGGCGAGTCCTGCATGGTGAGTCTATAGATGAGGAGCGCACTAGATATGTGAACGGCAGGAACTACACCTTCCATGATATGTATGCGCCATTAAGGGATCATCAGGGCCAAATTGTCGGCATTTGCGGAATATCAAGGGATATTACCGACAGAAAGCATTCAAGACCTGATAGCGGAGCAGTTGAGCATAACTATGTATCCCAGGC
>CAZFJT010000306.1:0-4806 GCA_964519135.1 uncultured Syntrophales bacterium
CCCTGAGTGTTGCGGTCCGGAAAAATTTGAAATAAGCAGAGCGGAGCGAACACTCCGCTTTTTTTATTATATAAGGACGAACATTGCGCATAGAGGAATCTGAAAAAATGATGAATTCTTTAAAATCCGGAGAAACAGAAAAAAATCCTTCACCTGGAGATCGGCTTGGCATAAATGAGAGATTGGCTCTGATAGGTCTGATCGAGGAAGGAACAAAGCCTGACTCCTCAGACTCTCCTGTGGTTTCCGATCTCTTTAACAATCTGTGGCGCCTAGTGGATCGGACAGTATCAGGCAGCAAAATTAATAAGCTCAAATTCGATGATGCAAATAATGGATTCAAAGCCCTTGAGTTAAAAGGTGAGAATGGCGAGCAACTTGGTAGATTGAACATGCTCTATTTGAACAAGCCTATTCCTTGTTACTATCTCGTTTATGTTGAAGTTGGAGCCGCGTATCGCAGAAGAGGATTGGGAAACAGGATTCTTAAGAGTTTCAGGGAGTTCCTGATCAATAAGTCCGCGGTTGGGCTATTGGACAATATTATACCTGAACAGGATCCTACCTTTGATGTATATGGCAAATTAGACTGGCGGCCTGTACACGAGATCTGCAAAACAGCCGCCCAGATAGTTGATGAAAAGTACATGATCTATGTTCCACCGTCCATGAGAGAGAAAGACTTAAACGCGCCTGTTTTGAGATTACTCAGTCATATAAGCAGGAAACGGGCGGTTATTGATATGCGGGACAATGAGTTGATGGTGGCAAGAACCATCGAGGAGTTCAAAGAGCTGTACAACGCTTTGACCACATATTTTGAGAATGACCTGAAATCAGACCCGGATAATCCACTGATGAGATTCATGTTCACTCGATATGTTACCAAACTTTTGGGGTTTAGCCACAAGATACGTGAATTGCTCGGGTATACAGGCGGAGAATCATTGGATCAAGTTAACCTGGGGCCTGAAGTGGCGGGTTTGAAGATCCAATCGTACGCCCCAAGGAATCTTGCAAGCCAGCCTTCATTTCACAGTGGCGCGAAGGAATTGTGGTTGTCCCTGCCTGAGGAATTCAAGAAGAGCCCGGCTAATATGATAGAGGGGCTTCCCAATTATCGCAGGCCCAGCTTGAATCTCTGGCTCGCGCAAAATCATAGGAATTATGAAGACGAGCTCACGATTGGAGACTTGATGGATCTGGGATTTGATCCCACAAGACTCAAGGAGATTGAAATTAACGGTGAGCCGTACATTTTCGAGAGAGTGCAAATAAGACAGTTGGAAGCCCTTGAAAAAAGAGGGCAAGTCCTTGAGAGCATAAAGTCACAACTTGGAGGGGCAAGGGTAAAAGGCGCGGCCCTTAAGACGAATCCACCGGTTTTGGTTATTCGGGACAAAGGTAATGGTTACGTGCTCCGCAGGAAGGTGGAAGGCATCCATTGGGACGAAGCCATAGATCAGCTTCAGAGTTGCGAAGCATTGGCCGGACTAAATAAGTCCTTGAAGGTGGAAAAGAAGATTAAGGCCACGATCATGAATGCCAGGAGACTGGTCGCTTCCAAACTGTCTGAGGACGAAGAGTTGGCCATAGGGAATCTGGCGAACTTTGTTTCATGGGATCTGAAGGAGAACAGGCCCAAATTGGTTGTTGATATGGCAGGATCATATCTGGAATCGGTTTGGGTGGCGTGAAAATATAAGAGATTATTTTTAAAATTTAGAGGGAGAACCCGGTTGTTTTGTTTCCAGGTTCTCCCTTGATCCAAATGGATCTATGTGAAGCGGGGGAGAGAGGAGCTGTAACCGGCAGCTCGGATGTTTTTGTTATTAGAAGATGAAGCCAACCTGTATGAAAGCGCCATCTGTTGTTGTAGAGAATAGCTCGGCGTCTTTATCCTTTTTAAGATGCGCATATTTGTATCCACCTTTAAGGAACCCGAAGCGTCCTCTTTTGATGGGGATTAGATAACTAAGACCTGCTTCCGCGTCATAACCCACATGGTTGTCCAAGAATACCAGGCCACCTTTACAACCTATTGCCAGGGTATTTCCTTTGTAATTCTTCAAGGATCTTTGGAACTCCACACCCACACCCATAAGGCTTCTACTTTCATCGAGAGTAACCGATGTGGCTGTTCCCCCGAGATCGCCTACGGATAGCTTGTCTTGCACATAGACCCAGTCCACGTAGAAGTTGGCCATGTTGCTCAACCGTCTGTTAAGGTTAAAGACAAGGCCCATCCTATGGGTCTGGCGTTCCCACTTTGTACGAACTCGACCGGTTGCATTGAAGCTACGATCCATAAAGGAAAAGGATGATTGTGGGGTGTGAACCGCGTCCATATCAACTGGAGCAAAACTGTACTTGAAACCCCAGCGTGGCCTGAACTGATAGTGGACATCAAGGGACCACATCACATTACCACTCTTTTTGAGGCCAAGATGATCATTAAAATCCACCGTGGACCCCTGCTGAATCGCCTGACCCGCTCCGGTTACTCCTGTTTTCACCTCGCCTATGAGCTTTGCAAAATACAATGAAGTCCCAACTACAAATTGTCTTTTTGCAGGGCCGGGTAAACACGATCCCGCTCCCCAGGAAGCCGGATTAAAGCCGGACAGGCTTCCAAAGGTTGAAGAAAACCCATACGGCTTTACCTTAAGTGGTTTAGAAGCGGATGGGCGAACCTTTGAGACACCTTGCGCGGCCGGTGCGTAATCTTGATCACCTCCGGTATCCTGGTCAAACGACGCAGGACCCGCAAGTGCGGCGCCGGTAAGCGTCGATATTGAAAACATCAACGCAAACAATAATATAAACATACTTCTTAACATACGACCCTCCCTCAGGGTTCTGATTCGTTAGGGAAGGACCTTACGGGGAATTGAAATAAAGTCAAGCAAAAAATATAGCTAATTCATGGTTATATATTAAAAAGCTAGAAAATAGTTTAGAAAAAATCACTGGTTGGCTCAGGATCTCCTGGTAAAAAAAGTGGAAGGACCTGAGGGAATTTGATCAATGGATCTTGAGGCAATGCAAGGGGATACGCGCATTAATAACTAATTGAATCAGCATGTTATTGTTTTTTATATCAGCCCCCCCAGATAAACCTATCGCGTATTGTTTTACCTTTAGCGAGAAATAAAACAAGAATAGAAGCCTATGTCGACTTATCCTACAAATTGATTTAATAAGTTTATATATCTTATTGATAATTTATATGATTATTGCGGTGGGATGTTTCAGGGCTTGGCCGTTCTTTATTCAAACCGCTAAAAAATGAGTTAAAACTTATTTAAAGTATTATTACATATATTTATATCAATTTTATAAAGTGTTGTTAGAGCAAGCGCGCTGGCCCAAATCTTGCCACTCCCGCACGTCATTCCTTGAGCCGATGAGGCACAAATAATAATTATGAAACCAAACGTCCAATGGGGCGTCACGTTGCTTGGAAAGCCTCTGACGCGGCAATATCAAATTCTTTCCAAATTTCGTTTATCCATTGCTTGTGCTCTGGTTTCATAAGGCACATCCTAAGACAGGTAATGGTATCCTGATCCCATTCCATGTGGGACCATACGCTGCCAAGTAGATCCTTTGGAAACTGGGCCAAGGCCATGTGAAGGTTACGATCAGCCCCTTTATAAAAGATATTCGATGCAATTCCGGACGCGGTGGAAACTTTCGAGGCGGTTGGCGCGAATATCAAAATATCCAGTTCAGGTTCAAAGGCTGTTTGAAATCTCTGATCCTTCTCTATTCTGTTAAACAAGTCCAAGCAAGCTTCTCTTCCTGATTCCAAAGATTTGGCGAATTCTCCCCCCCTGTTCAAAGGGAACATTTTCATTGTAGCCCACAACGCTACCGCTGACGCGCCCGGCCGAGAACACTCCAAGCTAATTTCCCCAAGATGAAGCTCATCTGAAGTGAAATAGGTGTACGGGGATTCATGCTTGTACAACTTCCCCACAGACGGATCTTTAAATAGTACGCACCCGCAGCCGTAAGGTTGCAACCCATGTTTGTGGGGGTCTATTACTATGGAGTCAACCTCGGATAGATGGTCGTACACCGCGCGTGTTTCAGGCCTTAAATTATCTGTGAGAATGAAGTATCCTCCGTAGGCCGAGTCCACGTGAATCCTGAATCCATGATCTTCCCTTAAACGGAGTATTTCTATCAGTGGATCAACAGACCCTGTGGCTGTGGAACCTACGGTGACCACCACAGTACCCACGTCCCCGGATTCAAGACGGACCTTTAGATCGTCAATGTCCATCCTGGCCCTATTATCACAGGAAACTGATTCAAAGGGGATGCCAAGGACCGCGCTTATTCTTGAATGGGTGTAATGGGCCTGTTGCGAAGCCACAATCTTTTTTCCAGGCTTCATTTGACTTGCTACCCACAAGGCTTCAAGGTTCGCCATTGTCCCACCTGAACACAAATGTCCAAGATGCTTGTCCCATCCAAACATCGATGCAATTGAGGCCACTGATTCCTTTTCCATGGCAGAGCTGGCCTTGCCCCCGTCTAGGGCGTGATTATTCGGATTGATCCATAAACTAAGCGCGTACGCGAGCCTGGCTATTGGGTGGGGCGGCTTAAGCATTTGTCCAAGGTAATATGGATGATGGTATGGATAATTGTCTCGCATCATGATGGATACATCATTCAAGACCTCTTCCATTCTTTTGATATCCAGGTCATGTTCCATTGGAGGCGCCTGGTCAAAGCCTTCATTCAATTTTTCCAGCGCGTTTTTCAAGAGTGGTAGGCTGTTTAGTTCAAGAG
>CAZFJT010000307.1:0-536 GCA_964519135.1 uncultured Syntrophales bacterium
TAATCTCATTAACCGCTATCATAGTGGCCTTGATTCTGATTTCGTCCCCCAAAAAAGTCATACTGGAATGCCTTTTTATGGATCTTGAATTAACGCCTTTGGGTGATCAGCGCCACCGATTTCTCAGTAAAGTCATAGGAGAGGTAATACCATCTAGTGTTCCTGAGATGTCTGGAGTCACTATAAACATAACCCAAAAGCACTTCTCGGAAATTAACCATGATTCCATTATGAGGGCTCGGCCTGATTTCGTTGTTCTGAGCCCACAATCCACGCCGTGGGATGGGTACTCTAAAGATCTAAAAGCCCCTTTGGAGAGGGCCATGAGAGCCACAAGAAAAATGGCTGAAGCTGGGGTTCCCATTATCGGCATATGTGGAGGCCAACAATTCCTGGCCATGGCGTTCGGCTCTGAGGTGGATTTGATTGATCCCCTTTATCAAGGTAAATATCTACTGTCATACTACGGGTACTTGAAATGCGAACGAGGATGGAAGCGCCTGAACATAAAACAAAACGATCCCATTCTAAGGGGA
>CAZFJT010000307.1:546-1453 GCA_964519135.1 uncultured Syntrophales bacterium
CTCAATATTTCTGGGCATATGAGGCCCATTGCGAAGAAGTCAAACACATTCCGAACAACATGGTAAACCTGGTTGAAGGGGAAATGTCTAAAATACAACTACTGAGGTTGTCCAACAGGATGGTTTACGGGACTTCTTTTCATCCCGAGGCCGGTTGGCGAGGCGGTGTTAAGGGCCCCGGCCTGGAACCAAACGCGCGAGAGATTTTGTCTAACTTTTTAATCGCTGTTAAGAACAAATAGGGCGCAAATGCTGTTTAAGCGCCGAGTCATTGGAGAAATGAAATGGATGAAAACCAGAAAACCTTGATCAGGCTAAAGCATTGGATAGACCATAATCTGGATCATTTAATGGGGTATAAAGAAGTGGCCGCGCAGATGGATCAACAGGGGTTCAGCCAGGTCGCTGAAAATATAAGGCTGGCCATCGACCATGTGGAAAAAGCCAATGGCTCTTTTGAGGCGGCCCTGTTCGAGCTGGAGTCAAAGATCGGTCCAGTGAAATCCGATGGTCATGGACATGATCACTGAGTAGGCCAATGATTTTGTATATTTAAAGGTAACAGGCAGCGCTCAAGATTTGGCCAGGCCGAGCTCCAAATCCTGAATAATATCATCCAGGTCTTCTATTCCTATTGAAAGCCTTATCATTTCAGGAGAAATTCCAGCCTGGTTCTGCTGGGTCTCTGTCAACTGTGAATGGGTCGTGCTCGCAGGATGTATCGCCAAGCTCTTGGCGTCTCCAACATTGGCAAGATGTGAGAACAGATTCAGTTGATTAATGAACCTTTCTGCCCTTGAAGCCGACCCTTTGATACCGAAGACCACAACTCCTCCGCCACAGCCATTCTTAAAGTATTGTTGGGCCATCTCATTGGAACGATCTGATTTCAAGCCAGGGTATATGA
>CAZFJT010000307.1:1463-4802 GCA_964519135.1 uncultured Syntrophales bacterium
AAACTGGGCCACTGCAAGTGTGTTCTGGCAATGCTTTTCCATGCGAAGGGCCAAGGTTTCCAATCCCTGCAGGAACAACCATGCGTTATCAGGGCTGAGGCAAGCCCCGAGGTTTCTCAGGGGTACGACTCTCATTCTCAATATGTAAGCCATATTCTGTAAGGGGCCTAGATCCCGGCTGAATACCATATTGTTGTAAGACGCTTCAGGTTCATTGAACATCTTGAATTTTGGGTCTGTCCAGTCAAACTTTCCGGAATCCAGAACAATACCCCCTATGCCGACCCCATGACCTCCGATCCATTTTGTCAATGAATGGACAACAACATCCGCTCCATGTTCTATTGGCTTAAAGAGATATGGTGTTGTAAAGGTTGAATCCACTATAAGAGGCACATGCGCGTCTTGGGCTATTTTGGCTATTCCTTCGAAGTCAGGAACACTAAGCTTTGGGTTTCCTATGGTTTCTATGAATATTGCTCTGGTTTTGTCATTCAGGGCCTCATTGAAATCCTGGATCCGATTTGGATTAACCCATCTAACAGTGATCCCAAAATTGGGAAGTATGTCGTTGAACATCGTATAGGTCCCACCGTACAAATCAGTGGAAGCAATGAATTCATCTCCACATCTGACGCAGTTAACAATGGAGTAAAAAATAGCCGATGTTCCAGAGGCAACTCCCAATGCCCCAACCGCGCCCTCAAGGGTTGACATACGCTGCTCCAGGCACTCGACAGTGGGATTTGTGAGTCTTGAATATATATTTCCAAGCTCCTTTAAAGAAAATAGATCTGAAGCGTGCTTCGCGTCCTTGAAGACAAATGAAGTGGTTCTGTATATTGGTGTGGCTCTAGACATGCTACACTTGTCCGGATCATGGCCCGCGTGTACTGAATTGGTGGCGAATCCTTGTCTTTTACTAATGTCTTCCAAAATGATCCTCCGAATTGGGTCTGTATTAAATTGGCGCATGATTACACTAACGCACACCAGCTTAGTAAGCAATTTATTATTAGCTATTAATTACTGAAATATGGATCACATTCACTCCATGCTCACAAAAATAAATGGAGTGATAAAAAATTGACAATTTTGGTATTATCAGTTAATTAACGCAATATGTTAGAGGACTTTATGAGAAATATTGAGCGCAGGCGCCCCATTGATGGCCTTATCAGTGAATATTCGCATCTATTCAAGGAGCAAAAAGACGGGGTGATACAGCTTAGTGACTATGGATTTGATTCATTAATGGGATTTTTGGAAAATGATAAGTCCTCAATAAGACATATAGCAATTCAGGTCGGCGCCAAATGGGCCGCGGGGTCTCAGCGAATAAGATTGCGGAAGTTCATAGCGGCCAGCGGCGTGCAGACCTGGGCTTGCCTCTGGGCTATGCTGAGGTTGAGATCCGGCTTGGAAGCCCTTTTTCAAGAATATGAATCCAATGATATTTGTTTTATCCAAATACTCCTTTTAAAGGAGCTTGACTTTGAAAAGGCCGCGCCCTTTATAATAGAGCGATTCTTGTTGGCCAAGGAGATAAACAAAGATATTCGATCAATGGCGACCTTAGCTCTCAATGGGCTCCTTGATCAAGGAGTTTCCCCTGAAACCGTGCGGGAGCTACAACTTAAATATCCCAGATTGGAATCCCTTGGGAGATGGAGGCCCAAGATACCCGGCCAAGCCCCGAGGCTAAATTTGTCCCGCCCCAATGGTAGAGTAGACTTCCACCAGATGGTTAGATCAGTGCAAGACATGAAGAGTTTCGCGTCTCTAACCAGAACAGTTTACCTGATCTCACTATTTCATACGCCTCTAACGCAAAAGGAATGGTCAAGCTTGCTCTTGACACCTACGGATTACCAGTATTTTGAAAAGATGGTTAACGCCGGTGTTTTAGAGTTCAGTGGGCATGGCTTGCAGATGTCGTCCTCTACTGTGGTGAAGAGAACAATTAACGACTTCCTTTTTGAATCATATGGATTGGCTAAGGAAACCGCAAAAAGAAACGAGGCTGTAAAAAAGAAGGAGGATCGCGAGAGAAAAGTAAAAAGCGCGGGACTGGACCGTCAGGCGCTTAATATGGTCCCTGACGGCATCATCTGCGTGGAGAAAAACGGAAGACTCTATTACGCCAATCCAGCCGCAGAAAAGATATTGAATCAAAACGATTTTTTGCGGCAGGCGCTTTTTGGGTCTGATTCCATTGAGCAGGCGTTGAGCAATTACAGCCCGGCAAGTATTAAAGATAATATACAGAGCTTCACTGATGGGTCTGGGATTTCAGTGGAAATATTTGGTGATAGGGTATGCGTTTCGTCCCAGGAAAAGCAGTATGACGTTACTTTGGGAAAAGAAGTATTATTAATTCGTGATAATACCAATCAAAGGCTGGTGGATGAAGAGATAGGAAAGCTCTACAGGCATGAGCTGAACGCAGCGCTGGATGTTTTAGGAGCAGGGGTAAGCCTGGCGATCGACATGATAAAAGAAGGCCGGTCCGAAGAGTCTCTAAAATGCCTTGAGCAGGTGGAACAAAAAAGATTGGATCTTGCCAATATGTTAAGGGAAAGATTCGACTTTATAAGGCTTCATTCTGAGTCTTTCAAGATAAGACAAAGCAAATTCGTTCTTAATGATCTTATTGACAGAGTTGTTGATAGAAACATGGAGAAAGCGGCTTCAAAGGGAGTGGAGTTAGTCACTGATCACATGGAACTGGAACCGATTCACATCAACGGAGAGGAGCGGTTCCTCCAAACAGCGATCGATAATGTGATCAGGAACGCGATCAAATTTTCGCCTGAGAATTCTCAAGCGCAGATCAGATTGGGGATTATAGACAATTGGGTTCATATAAAAATTCAAGACTCAGGTCCCGGAATTCCAAAGGAGAATCTAAGGAGAATCTTCAATCTTGGATTCACAACCAATGGCGCGGGCCGGGGGCTGTATATGGCAAAACGCATTGTGTCCGCTCATGGCGGGGCAATAGATGTTCATAGTGAGCCTGGAAAAGGATGCCTATTTTGTCTGAAACTGCCTTATCAACTAGGAGATTCCTATGATGGGACCAATTTCGGCCCTAATCGCAGACGATGAGTTCTTTATAAGATCCAAGCTGAAGATGAAGCTATCCACATGGTTCAAGATTGGAGAGGCTGAGACAGCTACTTCAGCCATGGAAAAATGGCCGGCGTTTGATGTTGTATTGCTTGATATAAAATTTCCTGATGGTAACGGCATCGATATATGCAGGTCCATAAAGGACCGGGATCCACACTTCACTGTAATAATGAGCTCGTCCATGGAAGATGTGGAGGCCTGGAA
>CAZFJT010000308.1:0-4788 GCA_964519135.1 uncultured Syntrophales bacterium
CGATATCGCGCGGGTACAAAATCGAAAAATATGATATTTTGATCCAAATCATACAAAGTGGGGGGGGCGCGGTGAACCATTACCTAATTTTAAACCTAGAGCAACTCCCCAGGGTCTTTAACTACTATATCCGCGCCATGTGCTTTTAGTGCTTCTGTGTTATCAAGTCTGTCCACTCCGATCACTAGGCCGAAGCCTCCGTCTCTGCCCGCCTGGACTCCTGCTACCGCGTCCTCGATTACCACTGCGGACTCTGGCTTCACATTCAACATCTCAGCGGCCCTGAGAAAAGTATGTGGCAAGGGCTTGCCGGGCAGCCCCAACCTGGAGGCCTCCAATCCGTCCACGATACCATTGAATTCATTGATCACTCCGGCTTTTGTCAGTATATTCACACAACTATTTGAGGCTGAAACCACTGCTGTGAGCATCCCTGCCTCCCTGACTTTGTCCAACAATTTCAGCGCGCCTGGGAAAACCTCAACACCTTCCTTGTCAAAAAGTTCGTTAAAGATCTCGGATTTTAGATTTCCTAAAGCGCACACAGAGTCAAATCCAGCCTCGTCGTATGGGCCTCCCTGTGGCAGATCTATTCCCCTGGATTTAAGAAATGACGCGGCTCCGTCATACCGTAGCTTTCCATCCACATATTGGATGTAGTCTGTTTTTATATCAAATGGTTCGCAGCTTTTGCCGGTCTTGTGGCAATGATACTCCAAGAAATCGTCGAACATCTGCTTCCACGCCCTGGAATGAAGCTTTGCAGTATCTGTGAGCACTCCGTCCATATCAAAGAGAGCTGCTTTATATGATCCTGAGAAGATGTCAGGTTTCTGAATATGATCCATCAAGGCTGCCTCCCTGTGTGTGATGCGAATTGGCTTTTACCGATCGAATAACATAAGGGGTGGACCTGCTTCCGATGAGCGAAGTTTCCTGATCCTGCGAATTAAACACAGCGAACCGGAACGCCGGTCAACCTGACTTTAATATTAATTGTTTGAATGCGCAACGTAATGAGATCTTGATTGATCACCTAGCCAATTTTGTCCAATGCGGTCGTCATTCCATGTGCGCGGGTTGGCCTGTGGCTGACAAAACATTGTTCCACAATCTACCGGCCGGATTTATCTGCTTGCGCTTAGATACTGCAAGGGATATGGGAACATGGGTGAAACTACCGTTCCAGTGGCCAAGCACCATGTTCGTTCTACCGCTCATCCCGGCGTGTACGGCGTTTTGACCAAGCAATAGGCAAAAGGATGAGTCCTTTGGGTTTGCCGGCATACTTCTGATAGTATAACTTGGATCAATGTATTTAAGGGTCACATCCATTCCCTTATTCTTGAAGTGTTCATTAATCTTCTCTTTTAGGAAGATCCCAATATCATTGAGTCTGATGTTTCCGGATGGATCGGTTTCCTCCGGTCCCTTCATCAATTCCTGGCCCGCGCCTTCTCCCACAACTATTACCGCGTGGCGCCTTCTGATGAGTCTTTCCTCCAAGCTCTCAAAAAACGCTTCCAATGTGAATGGGACCTCAGGCACAAGGCAAAAATTCACATCACCATTAGCAAGGGTCGCGTACGCGGCAATAAACCCGGACTCCCTTCCCATGAGCTTCACCAGACCTATTCCGTTCCTTGCGCCAAGGGCCTCTGCGTGGGCTGAATATATGGAAGTCCTGGATGATGACACTGCAGTTTCGAATCCGAATGATGTGTCTATATGGGATATGTCATTATCTATGGTCTTTGGAACTCCTATTACGCCGATCCTATGACCGCGCTCTTTGATTTCATTCGCTATTGCCTGCGCTCCCCTCAATGTTCCGTCCCCACCTATTGCGAATAGTAATCCAATATTCATTCGTTCAAGGGTATCAACCATTTCACTCACATCCTGGGGACCCCTTGAAGATCCGAGTATGGTTCCGCCGGCTTTGTGTATATCAGCCACCAGCTCTGTTGTGAGTTCTATTGGAGTATGGCCGTGCTTGTAAGTAAGGCCTTCAAATCCATACCTGAAACCAAAGATCGACATGACGTTATAGTGATGGCGCAGGGCCAAGACTATTGATCGAATCACGTCATTAACACCAGGGCAGAGACCGCCACAAGTAACTATGCCGCATTTCAGCTTTGAGGGATCAAAGAAGATTCTGCTTCTGGGACCGGCCAGCTCGAAACTGGGGAGCTCTCTGTTACTATCCAAAACCTGTTTGGCCTTTGTCAGCATGGAATGATAAAGAACCCTTTCCCGGTCGTCCACATAATCCACATCCGTCATTGGAGAAGGTATCTTCCCTTCCCCAAGTTTTTCAACATCAAGGTTTAACTCCACAGCGACCATAAATGCCTCCCATCAATGGCGCGTCAGCCGCGCTTCTGTCCGTTAGAGGGTAACTTACCATGAAAAGCGCTGATTGCAGAAAATAGTATTTCAATTGTTTCGCTCACAGGTCATTTCAGTCAAGTAAAGAAATGATTAATATCAAAGCAATGCTTGTAAAACAATCAGCGCATTTGAAACAAGGACATTATATAAGAATGATCAAGGGCTTTGCTATTTGTATTGGAGATATTAGCGCTTGTTATGCGCGTATACGCGACGCCTGTCGCGTCAATATCACTCAAAAGAGTCAAGGAGCGCATTATATAAATTTTTGAAATATGCTTATTATCTGATTATATCGGGTCTTTATATTCCTGATAGTGGTATCGGGGACTAGTTTATTGTTAATTTACCGTAATTATGTAAAAATATTGATAAGCAGATGAAATGAAACTCAATTGGGTAATGGCACGATGATTGCAGTCATTATACTATATTACTATTAGCTTATGAAAACGTTGAACAAGCATACTCAGCCATAAATTTATTGAGGTAGGATATTTGCGCTGATTACACGCGCTGGAACCTTGACGGGCGATCTGGAGCTCATGTATGAGACAATCAGAAAAGATTCTATGCTCAGAATGCGATTTATACGAGGATTGCCCCCGCATGAAGGGGGTAAACCATTGCCAAGGACGAGAAATATGGCTCAATGAGCAAAAGGAAAAAAATTTAGAAAATAATGAAAAAAAGGAGAATTAAGAAATGCAGGATCATTTGAATAAACTCGAGCAGCTTCGCGGCTCGGAGATGCAGACAATTGTGGACACCTATGTTGATTCCGCGATAAGGCTTACAAACAGTAAGATAGGCTACTTTGCCATGCTGAGTTTTAACGAGGATACCCTGACGATGCTCGGCTGGTCAAAAAGCGCAATGGAAGCTTGCCAGATGGTTGGTAAACCCATTATCTACAAGATTGAGGAAGTGGGATTATGGGGAGATTGTGTTAGGGAGCGTCAAGCAGTTGTCACAAACGATTACGCAAACTCAAAAACACCCAATAAAAAAGGTTATCCAAAAGGTCATGTGGAAGTGGTAAGGCACTTGAATGTCCCTGTAAGAGAGTCCAACAAAATAAGAGGCATTCTTGGTGTGGGCAATAAAGAAAAGGACTATACCATGGACGATATGCAACAATTACAAGGTTTTGCCGACTCCGGCTGGGATGTTGTCAAGCAGGCCCTGAGATTGTAAGCAGTTAAGTATGTGTATTTTTTATTCCCAGCCCGCGACATTGCGCTAATTGCCAAAAAGCGTAAATGTCGCGGATCATTCATTGTGTATAACATTCTGGCATTGTTGTTTATTTTATTCTTTCTCTCTGAATTATCTTACTTACAATATAGTAGTGGGCACTCATGGATTGCGCGATTGAAATAATGGTCATGGATGGCTTATAATTTAGTAGATAATAGTTCCCCATAAACTCTACGAGCAATAATAAGTGATTTTCTATGGCCGAATTCATGGAATACCTATCAAATGTAAAAATCTTTGAAGACCTGCCCAGCGATCAATTGGAGCGGCTTGCAGAGAAATCGGTAATAATTGAGGTTAAGACCGGGGAAGAGATAATAAAAGAGGGAGAAAAGGACGGCAGGCTTTTCATTGTAGTGTCCGGGTCGGTTGTAGTAATAAAGAATGTGGGAATGGCCTCAGAAAGAGAACTGGCGGGTTTCGGGCCTATGGGCTATTTTGGGGAAATGGCGTTGATTGATGATATGGACCGGTCGGCCACAGTTAGGGCAAAAGAGGACACCAAACTGTTGACCATTGACCAATTGGATTTCCAGGAAGAAATATACCAAAACCCATCAATTGGTCTTTCCTTATTGAAGATGATGAGCCAAAGGGTAAGAACCCTCCAAACAAGTCTTACAAACAATCTTGGCGGTCTGTTGCCCATATGTCTGAACTGTAAGGATATACGTGACGAAGATGGCCGGTGGGCGCCCATTGAGATGTACATCTCAGAACACTCAGACGCTGAATTTTCCCATGGAATGTGCCCAAAATGTTTAAAGGAACTCTATCCAAAGCATTTCGGAGATAAATAGAAGATTTCTAGAAGACCAGGACCGCTTGATTCTCTAAAGTTCCTGTAACAATGCACATGACCATATAAGCCCTATTTGGACAAAAGAAAAAACCCCTGGTAGCCTATCACCGCTTTACAGGGGTCTTGATTTGTTTTTGGGTGGAGCGGGAAACGGGATTTGAACCCGCGACTTCAACCTTGGCAAGGTTGCACTCTACCACTGAGTTATTCCCGCGTAAGAAGTCAGTTTACCTTTAGTTTCCCAACCTTGTCAATAGAAATGTGAGCAGCGTTCGCAATCCCTCAGTTGTTGGCGGCAGGGTGGAGAGAGGAGAGAATCTGGGAATGGA
>CAZFJT010000309.1:0-1153 GCA_964519135.1 uncultured Syntrophales bacterium
GAATATGCCTGCGGATCTAGACATCTGCGTCTATTCCGTATTTTTTCATCTTTCTCCACAATGTGCTGCGTCCCCAGCCCAGCAGCTCCGCAGCTTGTTGCTTCTTTCCCCCTGCCTTAATCAGAGCGTCCATTATCAATCTCCTTTCAACATCTACCCACGTTTGATCTCTATGGCCCTCTGTAATCGCGGAAACGCTTAACCTCTCTGTGGCCGCCCCAGTTGAATTGTCTTCTTGAACACCCGTGTCATCATCGTGTATATCCAGTCTGGGTTGGGTAATGTATATAGGAAGGTCATTAAATGCTATTCTTGAGCCAGTACATACGTTTGCCGCAAATTCTATGATGTTGCGCAGCTCCCTGACGTTTCCTGGATAATGGTAATTCTGCAAGCACGCCAGAGCCTCGGAAGTGAAACCCTGAATTTTTCTATTCAGCCTCTGGGACATAGTTGCCAGAAAATGATCAGCCAGTAGCGAAATATCATCATTTCTTTCCCTTAAAGCAGGAAGGCGGATCCTGACCACATTCAAACGGAACAGTAGATCTTCCCTGAACTGCCCGTCCCTGGCCATGGACTCAAGATCTCGGTGGGTTCCTGCGATAACCCGCACATTTACCCTGTTCCCCTTCACTGATCCAACAGGATATATTACTTGATCGTCCAAGAATGTTAGGAGTTTTACTTGCGAGTGCAGCGGCAAATCTCCTATTTCAGTGAGATAGAGGGTTCCATTATGCGCTATCTTGAAACGTCCCGGTTTATTTTCAACAGCCCCTGTAAACGCGCCTTTAACATGACCGAATAGCTCCGACTCAAGAAGGGTTTCAGGAAGCGCCCCACAATTGACCTTAATAAAGCTTCCTCCAGCTCTCTCCGACGCGTTGTGTACTGCCTCAGCAAGGACATCCTTGCCGGTTCCGGTCTCTCCTGTAATTAGCACAGATGAATCGTTCCTGGCGATGACCGGAAGTGTGTCAAAAATCTTTTGCATCTCTGGGCTCTGACCAATAATGCCCTCAAAAGTTTGTTCCACTCCAAAATGTTTGTCTAATTTCTTGAGTATCTGAATATCCTCTATGAATTCCACGTATCCGATCATATTTCCTGAGGAGCTTAACAAAGGAGCGGAAGTAACCCGCACTGATAT
>CAZFJT010000309.1:1163-4786 GCA_964519135.1 uncultured Syntrophales bacterium
TGATATCTTTTGCCTAAACCTACTGATGATGTCGGTTTCAGTCTTTGCAGGCACGGAATCGGGCTTTAATCCCGGCAAAGGGCATTTGCGATCACATAAACCGCTTCTTATGACGTACATGCAGGGCAATCCCTTGACCTCGGCGCTCAAGTAACCGGTCATTCCCTGGGCCGCCTGATTTAGAAATACGATATTGCGATTAAGATCCAGGATAACCAGACCTATGGGCGCAGCATCCAGGAGTCGCTCCAAAAAAGCCCTGTCATTCGGCAAACCATCAATATGCGACGACTGAAACCATTCTTTAATTGTTCCTTGTCCGGCCAGCTCTTGGGTGAGGTTCTTTGGCGTCTCTTTTACCATAAATTTCTGGAGTCCTTGTGGGATGCTCTTTGGATATCCTTCTGACTAAAAGAAACAATATGAGACAACCATAATGGCACATTTCAGAGCGAATTGTAACAGATGTTTTTTTAGTTATCTACCAGGAGCTGGTTTAACATAATCATTAACCCCCGGATATGTCACGCTCGATAATTTGGCGCCAGGGCCCCTTAAATTAGAGGCCCATATTAAAGAATTTTTTTTAGGTTAATAGTATCCCAGCCTATTAGCTCTGGAGCTCTGGCACATTGGCGAATTGATCCAAGGCGTCCGGATTTGCCAACGCGTCCTTATTAGTCACAGGCTTTCCCTCTATAACATTGCGAACTGCCATCTCCACTTTTTTGCCGTTTAATGTGACCGGGATATCCCTTACAGGTAAGATTTTTGCTGGGACGTGCCTTGGAGTGGTATTTTCTCTGATCTGTTTTTTGATCTTCTTGATCAGGTCATCATCCAGGGCAACTCCTTCATTTGTCTTTACAAAAAGAATAACCCTCACATCATTATCCCAATCCTGTCCAACCACAATGCTGTCCGCGACCTCGTCCATGGCTTCAACCTGACGGTATATCTCGGCAGTTCCTATTCTTACTCCTGAAGGGTTAAGAGTTGCGTCCGATCTGCCATAGATTTTCACACCACCGTGCTCGGTGATTTCAATGAAGTCTCCGTGTCTCCAAACATTCTCGTATTGATAGAAATATGCCTTCTTGTACTTGGACCAGTCAGGATCGTCCCAGAAATATATCGGCTGGGATGGAAAAGTGGCTGTGCAAACAAGTTCCCCCTGTTCTCCATAAACCGGCTTACCGTTAAAATCAAAGGCCTCCACCTTCATGCCGAGTCCCCTGCATTGCAACTCTCCTTCGTACACCGGTAATATGGGGCAACCGAGAGCAAAGCATGAAACTATGTCTGTTCCCCCGGATATTGACGCAAGATTTATGTCTTCCTTGATATCCCTGTAAACGAACCTGAAGCTTTCTTCAGATAGGGGAGAACCTGTTGAGCACATTGCCTTTAGCGCGGACAAGTTGAACTTTTCCTTTGGTATGAGACCGGTATTCTCAACTGCCGCAATATACCTTGCGCTTGTTCCAAAGATCGTCATCTTTTCATCTTCAGCGTACTTGAATATAGCGCCCGCGTCAGGATAAAAAGGTGAGCCGTCGTAAAGCATTATTGTCGCGCCCACCGCCAGAGCGCTCACCAGCCAGTTCCACATCATCCAACCGCATGTGGTAAAATAGTAAACATTATCTTCACGCTTAACGTCACAGTGGAGGATATGTTCCTTTAAATGCTGAATCAGTGTCCCACCAGCGCCGTGAACCATACATTTGGGAAGTCCGGTGGTGCCAGAGGAATACATAATATAAACAGGGTGATCAAATGGTGTCTGTTCAAATTCTATACTTAGCCCATCTTCTTTTGAGATGAAATCCGACCAAAGGATCCCGTTCGGTATTCCACTTATATCAGGATTTTCCTCTGTATATGGAATCACAACAACTTTTTCTATTCCTTCAAGTTCCTTGAGAATACCACCTATTCTGCCCAAGGAATCGTGTTTCTTGCCGTTGTAGAAGTAGCCGTTTGCAGTAAAAAGCACTTTTGGTTTGATCTGACCGAACCTATCAAGCACTCCTTTTACCCCAAAGTCAGGTGAGCATGATGACCAGATGGCGCCGATGCTGGTTGTCGCGAGCATAGCTATGACCGTTTCTATGAAATTGGGAACAAACGCGGCGACACGATCATCTTTTTTTACGCCCGCGTCCCTAAGGGCCTTGGCCATTTTTGCAACTTGATCATAGAGTTGGGCGTACGTGAGTTTTTGTGTAGGTCCTGTTTCGGTTCTGAACATTATCGCCACTTGATCGTCTTTGAACCTTAATAGATTTTCAGCAAAATTCAGCCTTGATCCAAGGAACCACTTCGCGCCCATCATTGTATCCGAGTCCTCCAAGATCTTTTCATAAGGCTTGGAGGCTATGATCTCGCCAAATTCCCAAATAGAGGACCAGAAATCTTCTCTGTTACTTATCGACCATTCATACAAAGCCTGGTACGTGTCAATATTCAGATTAAATTTCTTGTTCACATGATCTATATATCTAGTGATATTGGCGTTATTAATACGCTCTTCGGATGGTTTCCATAGTGGGGGCATAGTGGTGACCTCCTTGGTGTCATGTACAGGCGCGCTTGAAAAGTATGCGCGCCCCTACTTGATCTTTTAGCTTAAATTAACAGGATATTGATTCAATCATTTCTTTACTTCAAATGTGGGCTTATCAGACCAATCCTTTGGATATTTCTGGCCGGGCGCTTCTCCCATCTTTTCTTTTAACCCAGGAAGGCCCTTTCTCTTAAATTCCTCTCTTGGTTGCTTAGGGATCCTTCCATTTAGTATGGACTCAGATCGCAGCCTTCTGCCAATTGTCTTTTCCATTTTTTTGCCGAGCCTGAGCAGACGATCCACATCAATGCCGGTTTCAATGCCCATTTCATCCATCATGACAACCATGTCTTCAGTGCATTGCAAGCCCACGATATTTGGATCAATGTAGTAATATTCCCCTGTGCCCGGCACGGGCGTCCTATCAAGAAAGTTGGCCGGCTGTCCACCTGTGCCGCCCACAGTGCTCTCAAAGATCTCTATACCAGCTTGCAAGGCCGCGAGGACATTTGCAGTCCCCCATCCCCTGGTAACGTGAAAATGCGCCACATGCAGCTTTGGATCAGGCAATTCGTCCATTACCATGGAAAAGTATTTGTACACCTGATCAGGGGGAGCGCTGCCGTCATGGTCCGCGTGCTCTATGTCATGGGCGCCTATTTCAAGCCATCTTTTGGTAAATTCCACTGCGTCTTCCAACTTTGTGGGACCGGATATTGGAGACCCCCAAATTGTTGAGACCGTGCCATTCATCTTTATTCCCACATCATTACATTTCTGGATAGCTCTTTTGGCCTCTTCCCAATAATCAGGCAAAGTAGTGCCTGAATTTGCGAAATGATGCTCTTCATCAGTTGACACCATCATAAGAACCCTGTCCGGTCCCCAGCCTTCCTTGCGCGCCTCAATGGCCCTATCAACGGATTTTTCCCTGATTGTAATGGTTGTTAGTGTGACATCGTCCCAGTTAACTCCGTGTTTGGATAGCTTCTTTGAATCCCTGAGTCTTTTGAGCAATTCCTCAGCGTCTCTGAATTGAGGCATTATTCTGGGA
>CAZFJT010000310.1:0-4776 GCA_964519135.1 uncultured Syntrophales bacterium
ATACTCAACGCGATGGGCCTCACTGCATGCTTCGTTGAGTTCATGGGAGGCGTGGTAGCTTCATCCGGAGCGGGAAGTTGGATCATGGAAGCAGCTGAGCAAGACGGCTATCCTCCGGACATGTGCGGCAGCCATAGGGCGGTACTGGGCTCAGCCAAGAAAGGCCTACTGCCGGAACCCGAATTCTTTATAGCAACAACGAGCTACTGCAGCGGTGGACTGGCCGTTCTTGAGGTTTTGGCAAAGCTATTCAAGAAGGATTTGTTTGTCCTTCATGTGCCCCAAATCGATACTCCGGATAATGTGGCCTATTTAGCGGATCAGATACGTGATATGACGGAATTCGTCAGCTACCACACCGGCGTAAGATTGAACAACGACAGTCTGGCTGAAACCATTGAACAATCCAACCACGCCAGAGACCTAATGGTGAGCGTTTACGAGTTGACTCGTGCTATTCCTACGCCATTGCGAGGCAAAGACTTACGGAACTTCGGCTTACTGATGCCCCTATTCATGGGAACTCAGAGCGCAATAGATATTGCCGGAGCCTTTGAGAGTGAGTTCGAGTCGAGATTGGATGAGGGCGCCGGCGCTTTCGACGAGCAGTGTCTGCGCCTAATGTGGCTCCAAACGAGAATCCAGTTCAAGAATTTCGTGATCGACTGGCTGGAAGGCCGACTTGGGGCTTATGTCGTTGTAGATGAACTAAATCGAGTTCATTGGTCCCGACTGAATCCGGATGACCCATACGAGGGCTTGGCGCGTCGAATGATAACCCTCGGTTTGAACGGGCCGACAGAACACCGAATCAATATTCTGAAAGAACTAGCAGCGGAATACCGTATAGACGGGGTTATCAATCCCTGCCACTGGGGGTGCAGACAAAGCAGTGGGCCCAAAGGTCTCATTGAAAAGGCCTTCAAGGAAATGGATGCGCCGGCGCTAAATCTCGATGTTGATATTATCGATTCACGGAACTTTGCTGAAGGGCAATTGAAAACCAGAATCGAGGCATTTGTTGAGATGCTCAAATCTCGACCCAGATCCGCTGCTTGAATCGGGAGAGGTACCGGCATGTATTACATGGGAATCGATGTGGGAAGTTTGTCCTGTGACGCGGTGATCATTGACAATCATGGAGAATTGTTGGCCGCAGCGGTTGTACCCACAGGAGCCCGTAACCGAGAGGCCATAACCAGGGCCAAGCGCGCTGTATTGGAATCTAGTGGAATTTTGGAGGCAGATGTCAGAGCTACGGTTTCAACCGGCTATGGAAGAGATCGGGTCGAAGGGCGATTAGATGCGGTCACTGAGATCACTTGTCACGCCAGAGGCATAGAGAGGCTTTTTCCAGGCGTTGAGCTATTGGTGGACATTGGCGGTCAAGATAGCAAGTCCATCCGACTGGACGGGGGCGGCAAAGTCCTAGAATTTGCAATGAACGACAAATGCGCGGCCGGCACAGGGCGGTTTCTCGAGGCCATGGCTCGTGCTTTGGAAGTGGATATTGAAGAGCTAAGCCGTTTGGCCAATAGAGCGTCCCGGGATCTCAAACTCAGCAGTATGTGTACCGTGTTCGCTGAAAGTGAAGTTGTCTCCCTCATAGCTGAGGGAGCTCCGATCGAACAAATCGTCGGCGGTTTAAACAAAGCCATAGTTGCCCGAGTGATAGGCCTTGTCAAACGCGTAGCAACCGATTATCAAGAACTTTCCGTTGCCATGTCCGGAGGAGTTGCGCACAATCAAGGAGTGGTTCGCGCTATGTCTCATGCGCTGGGTGTCGATGTGGCCGTTCCGGCCAGACCGGATACCGTAGGCGCCTTGGGCGCCGCATTGATAGCCATGGAACGTTCTTGAGATCCGATTCGCTGTTTTTTATTCGCAGGCTCAGGAAACTTCTCTCATCGGATTCACGCCGCCCGGCATGGCTAACACTGCTTGCCCCACGAGAGTAAAGGGATACATAATTCCCAGAATCGTTATTGACTCATTAACGAAATGTACAAGGAGAACCCCATGACTACCGACGCCCTTCAGCCAGGAATGCGATTCGAGTTTTCTTACGACGTGCCCAATGATAGAACCGTACCTCACTAATTACCGGAATCTCCCGAATTCCGCATGATGCCACGTGTCTTGGCCACAGGCTATATGGTCGGTATCATAGAATGGGCGTGTATCCGAGCCATAAATCCTCATATAGACTGGCCCAGGGAACAGTCCGTAGGGATAGGGGCGCACCTTACACACTCTGCAGCGGCGACTCCTGTAGGCTTGACGGTGAAGGTAATCGGAACGCTCGAAAAAAGAGAAGGGCGCAAGCTGACGTTCTCTATCGTTGTGGACGACCGCGTTGATAAGATCTCCGAAGGTGTTCACGACCGGTACATCATCGATGCAAAATCCTTTCAAATAATAGCCGACGATAAGAAAAAGACTGCGCTTACTCCGAAACATGGATCATGAATAATCTGCCGAAGGGCGAATGCTATCCGTCTGTAAACGTACGTTTAGTTCGCTCCAATCTACCATGATGCGGCCAGCCGCATATAATATCAAGGATGAATTAATGAGTTGGGACGTAGCCCTTTATAAATTTAAGGACGGAAATATAACCGTACTTGGAGATGACGGAGAGCCTAAAGGAGAATCTTTAGGTAATTATATTGATGTTAGACTAATCCTTGACACTACTCTGTCCCTTCACTGGGATGATATGGGATGGGCGACTTTGTCATCTCCTGATTTCACGATTGAATTCAACCTGAATAAAGAAGCAGAAGATATCAGACATTTGACGCTCCATATACAAAATCCTGAATTTGCGCTCCATGCTGTTCAAGAGCTATGTGTAAAAAATGAGCTTTTTGCGTTAGACCTTCAGAATGATCGTCTTATTGATATCAACAATCTGGATTTTTTTGACGTTGAAGAAGATCTTGATGATGAATGGGATGAAGATGATATGGAAGAATTCAGTGAATTGACTAGGCGTCCATCTGTGAAGGAAATAAAATATATATAATAATCAAGGCCCTTATTGTAAGTGCGCAACAAACCTCACAGCTCTCTCCATTAACAAAATCCCCCGCAGAATTGAGACAATCCTTTTCTGAATAGTATTCTCCCCCCGGCCGGGCATAAAGTAGATTGGACATTTCGTCCGACACTATGCCGAGGGAATAGATTTTGAATTCATTAAATATATGGTCAGTCTGGAAGTCGATCAAAATACAAATGTGGGCCTTGTGTCTATTTTTGTTGGTATTAGCCGTAACTCCATGCCGGGGCGACGACAAGATGAACAAGCCCGCGGGTTCCACTCCGCAATCTGCCCGCTGTGACGGGGACGCTCTCTACGCTTTGGGCTTAGAAAAATATGACAAGGCTGTGGTCAAACGGGATTACAGAGAGGCCATGCAATATTTTGAGAAGGCTGCTGACAAGGGACATACGGGCGCTATGACAAGAATTGGGCTCATGTATGGTTATGGCGAGGGTGTAAGTAAAGATCCATCAGAAGCGGCGCATTGGTTCAGAAAATCGGCCAAAAAAGGCAATATAAAGGCAATGTACAATCTCGGTTTTTGTTATACCCTAGGGCACGGAATCTTCCAAGATCACAAAGAGGCGATACGATGGTTCCGAAAAGCGGCCAAACGCGGCAATCCCCAGGCAATGTATAGTCTCGGCGTCATTTATATGCGTGGATGGGGAGTAAAGCAGAATACCAAAGAAGCAATGGAATGGTATCGGGCAGCTTCGATGCTGGGTCATCTGCGCTCGATGTACAATATGGGGCTCATGTATAGAAACGGGATAGGGGTCCGGCAAGACCTTGGACGCGCCAAGATTTGGTTTCAGAAAGCAGCTCGGCAAGACGATCCGCATCGGACGCACTATAAAGGCCAGCTTTACTATTATGGTTATGGTATACCACTGGACTACATGGATGCGCTAAAATTATATCGAATCTTGAGGTAATCATTAGCTGGCGACCAAGTCCACGCCGCACTAATGGATAGATATTCATATTCCGACCTGCGCTTGAGGAGAATCCGTCCGAGAATAATATAAATCCTCACCGGAATAGAATCCGACCAAGGTTTGGGACACTATGGTTTGCAATGCTGACACGAAAGTCGTCGGGTGAGTTCCACGATGGAGAGCCAACGAAAGGAATCCAATGAAAAATCGAGATTTTTTGAAGAGATTCGGAGACAGAGTTGGCTATACCGACGCCAACCTTGAGCAATTCACAGAGAAAGACCCGAGAAAAAGGCTCCTGGAGAGCATGTCTCAGTGAAAACACTCTAGTTAAGCCAAGCGGAAAGTATCATGATAATCGTTCGGAAGCTATTACGAACAGCGCTGTTTGTGCTTGCAATTTTTCTCAGCGGCTGCTCGGACTTCTCTGAGAATTGGCGGATAATCAGGGCCAAAGGCCTCTGGGAAGCCTATGAACACCGTGTGGCCATGGAGTTCATGGACAAGAATGTCGGTCTTCTTGGCGCCACTCGAATGACCGAAGGTTTTTTCGATGATTTCTTCATGATAGGGGATGCAGTCATTTACCGTACTGAAGATGGTGGAAGAAGCTGGTCGGTTTCTCTCGAGGTCGCCGGTGGTATCCGATGCCTCTGCATTGGAGCAGAGCGCGCGTATGCGCTGGTGGATGTCCTTGAAGAAGATTATCCGCATCCTTTATCCGAAATCTGGACTTCAAACGACCGAGGAAAGACATGGGCCAAGTCTTACACCACGGAGTGGCCG
>CAZFJT010000311.1:0-4761 GCA_964519135.1 uncultured Syntrophales bacterium
GCCGGAATGAAATTTCATTTCATTCCGTGTTTTATTTAGAGAATTACTATAAACAATAAATCACTTTAATAAAATTTGATAACATCCTAGTTTTATGATATAAGCTGCCATAGCTTTTCTGTGGGGAAAGTAAACAGGAGACAAACCCATGAGGCTATTTTTGCGAGTATGGCTTATAGTTTTAGTGTGCGCAATTGGCGTGGCAAATGGTCAATCCGCTACGGATACGGCCATTGACGCCAAGCTTTGGAACCTAAAGGAAAAGATCGAAGCTCAAATAGAAAAGATCAAGCTCGCAAAAATGGAAGCCCAGAGCGCAATGGATCTCTCAAAGCTCAGATTGGATGAACAATTGCGCAGATCTGAAGAAAAGCTCCTGTTGCAGATCGAGAAGCTCAACCAGTACCAGGAGTCAATGAAAGAACAACTGGAAGAAACATCCCAGGCCTTATCACAGGCTAACAGTGACTTGAACAGTCTGGTGTCCTCCATGAACTCAGAGATGAAAAACCAGATTTCGGACGCGAATACACTAATATCAGAGCTACGCAAAGCCCGAAATAGCATGAGCGATGAGTCCGGAGATTTCGGGAGTGGCTTCAATGTCCCTGCGCAGGCGCCATCCAAGCCGGCTTCCAAAATGAAACGCATATATCTAACCCCGGCCAAATCCACCATTGAAAAGATCGGTAAACCAGAATGCCCGGGCGCGTGCCCTAAAGAAGCGGACATGTCGACTATAGCCGAGACGAATATTCAAAGTAATTCGTCCACCAATCAGACTCCTGAGACATCCGACCCCAACGAGCAAGAGCCGATTACGAGCCCAAAGCCCACCTGACCGTACCTGCAATAAGGTCGGTCGACCTTGCCTCCTATTCATGTCTTCCAAGAGAATGCTCAAACATTATTGACATTTCTCACACCAAAAAGCTATTCGTTGCTCTACTGAAGTGATATAATCTTTAGTGGAGAGTTATGATGGAATTGACATGTACACAATGTGGAACAATTTCCAAGATCCCTTCTTCCAGACTCCCATATGGTAGATCATACACCCAATGCCCGGGTTGTGGAATAAGACTCAATATATTCAAAGGCTTCAGAGTAGGACAATTGATAAGGAATTTGGCCGGAATTCGCTTTTTGAGATCTGATGGAAATATCGGTTTGGATGAAGAGTACTGTGATCCAGGAGAGAACTGGAGGGTAGAAGCCATTGTAGAGCCTTGTCCTGATAAGGGCAAAGCCAGGTCTTGCGAAATGGATAATTTCGGCAGGTGTCCAAATCAGCGCATGGTTGTAAGGCTCAGTGGAGATAAAAGATTACATAAAACATGCATGTACAGAGGCGGCAGGAAAATATTCGCTGTTGAGGACAGGATGCCTGTGGGTAATGTTAGGCTTTCCAGCGCTTCCCAATTGATACTCAGGGCCGCGGAAAAACAGGCCCAGGGTGATAGCGCATCCCAGAAAAGTAATGAGCCCTCAAAAGGGGATTCAGGCGGCTAGATCCCAGTCTTAGTGAACAATTTTTTATACTGATCCCAATGCCTTGGTGTGGCTAGAGGACCCTTTAAGATAGGTTTCCAATTGGAATCGCCCCTGGTCAAATAAGAGAATCAACAGGGACAAAATTGTAAGGCTCCACTCCCTTAACACAGTGAGAAGATCTATCCTGCCCTCAGAACCCTCGCTTGGACCAAAACATCCACAACTTATATCAAGCCCCGTCCAATAAGCGTAGGTTACTGCTAACGCAAAAACAAAAAGTAAACAGGTGGTTATCAACGCGGACGCTCTAGTCCAAACCCCTATTATAAGACCAAATCCTGCAAGAACTTCAATCCAGGGCAATATAATCCCTGCCAGGTTGGAAAGTTCAACCGGCAAGATACCGTAATTTCGAATCGATTCCGCAAAGCCCGCTGGATCGGGAATTTTTGTAACTGCAGCGTAAACGAATAATCCGCCAACCACGACCCTGGCTATTAGAACAATGTAACCCATTTAAGCCTCATTGTTTCATACATCAGCGCTTCAGGTTCTTTCACCTGAGCCCTTATGAAAATATCGTAAGTGGCCTAGTTTTTTTGGCCATAAACATTTGGAATCAAATTAGGGCAACCATGGATGGGAAGATGAACTCCCCATCCATTGGAACCTGACCGCGCGCCCATTCTTCTGTCTACTTATTCTTCCACACAGCTTGCCTCTTTTCAAGGTACGCGGCTATTCCTTCATTAGCGTCTTCTGTTTCCATCAATTCCTTTAGGTAAAGATCCTGCATCTTCGGCAGATCAGAGCGAATTATCTCAAAGAATCTCATCCTTGAGGCTTTGTTCGCCATTTTTAAGGCTATCGCGCTCTTTGGAACAATATTCTTTTCTATCCAATTGTTCGCTGAATCCCACGCGTCCTCACCTTCAATGGCCAGCACATTTACAAGCCCTATTCTGTACGCCTCCACCGAATTTATGGAGGCCCCTGAAAGGATCATATCATCTGCGCATGACTGGCCGACCTTCAAGGGTAGCATAACCGAAGCAGGAGGCGGGAAGACGCCGAGAACGATCTCAGGTTGCCCGAACATTGCGGTTTGATCAGCTACTATGAAATTGCAGAACAAGGCAAGTTCCATGCCCCCGCCCAGGCATTGTCCCCTTACCACCGCCATAGTTGGTATGGCCAGATCAACCATCTTGTAGAACATCCCGTGGAAGGCCTCAAGCATCATAGGCGCCTTGTCCTTGGTGTGTTCAGGAACGCTGGCGCCGAATGAGAAGTGCTTACCTTCACCCTCAAACACAATGAGTTTCACATTGGAATCATCAGCCATAGAGTCAAGGGCCGCAACTATCTCCTTAAGCATAGCGGCTTCCAACACATTGCCTTTGGGAGCGTTAAGGGTGATTTTTTTCACTGTTCCATCAAAGAGTGAATCGAGTTTTATTAGTTGAAAATCCATAGGCGCCTCCGGTTAAATTGAAACGAGATAATAGACCATTTCATGCTATATGGCCAGCCCGGGCGTTTTTTTCTCCCGGGATGACAAGAGCCCTCGCGTTTTTTTGTGAGGGCTCCTGTAAGAATCAATCAAATTTGGCGACCATCGCCACTTTTACTCTGTCGAGATTCGCTGATCACTCCTGGGGTTTGGCCAGAACCTGTTCAAATGTCTCGTCCACAGCAGCCGCGCCTTCAGCAATCAACTGTCGCCACTTGATAAAATCTATCTTGTCTTTGCCAGTGGCCTTTTTATTGTTAAACGCGTTGAAGCCAAGGAACGCCTCATATCCCATATTTGCTTGGAGCCAGTGCCTATTGGCCAGTTTTGCCTGATCCCAGAAGAATTTCTTCTTTGCCCTTATGCCGTCAACGGCCTTTATAAGACAACCTGGAAACAGATTTGCGTAGGTCCATATCACCCTGTTGATCTCATTATCAAGGAGTTCAAAATCTGTGGGGAGTTCTTTGAGCATGGCCTTGGCCTCTTTAGCAGCGTCTCCTGTCTTGAACTCACCGTAAACTATCTCCCCGTCTTTCACGTACTGATCTGTTTCGACCAAGGGGTTACGGATGAATTTATCGCCCTGTTTTAAAACTGGCATAGCTTTTGAAATCAAGCCCTTGAGCTTCATTTTGTATGCGCTCCAAAGCTCGCAGCTTATGCAATTCCACATCGCGTCTTCCATGGTGAGAAACCATGGCAAGAAGTCTGTGGAGCCTCCATCAGGGCTCGATCCATGCCTGGCGCCGGCCTGACCGAATATGGCCACGTCCGAGGAGATGGCTATATCGCAAGCCATGCCGATTTCCTGGCCTCCGGCCACTCTCATGCCGTTGACCCTGCATATGGTGGGCTTTTTACAGTTAAGGATTCCATCGACCATTCCTATGAACAAGTCCATGTAATCACCATATTCAGTGGGCCTTCTGGAATAGTACTCAGCGTATTCCTTGGTGTTTCCACCAGTGCAAAACGCCTTGTCCCCTGTGCCTGTGAATACTGTGGCCACTACGGATCTATCCGCGCTTGCAGCCTGAAATCCGGCTATTACGCCTTTTACCATGTCGGTTGTATAAGAGTTGTACTGTCTGGGATTGTTCATTCTTACCCAAGCCACATATAGACCGTCCACTGCCTTGCCGTCATTGTCTACCAAGGGCTTTTTCTCGTATACAACGCAAGGAGCGTCTTCATCTTTACCCCAATACTGAGAACCAACTAATGAATGGTCCTTAAGCTCATTATCGCGGGGCATCCAGTCCAACGACATATTCATCCTCCTTGTAATTCCGTTAGGAAATATCCATTGTTATCCACAATCTATTTCACAGGTTCAAACGCATAGAATACTCTGGGTATTTCAACCACTTCCCTGCCCTGCTCTTGGGGCACAGGCTCAACATCGAATACACTTAATTTCACTTGATCTCCGACCTTGAGATCCCCTTCCTGGCAATTGATGATTCTGACAAAGAATGTCTTCTTGCCCTGAAGGTCCACAAGCGCGTGAACCATTGGGGGTTTCCCAAATCCCAGGGGAACCCCCACCATTTCCTCTGTAAACTCGATAACCGTTCCTGTGGTGGGCCAGTCAACCCATTCCATATTTGAAGAATAGCAATCAGGGCAGATCACCCTGGGTGGGAAGGGCTCCGACCCGCAGTCCTTGCATTTGGTGGTAGTGAATCTGCCTTCTTTGAGGTGTTCAAAAAAGGGATGAACCTGATTGAACTCCTTGGATTGCTGAGGCC
>CAZFJT010000312.1:0-1625 GCA_964519135.1 uncultured Syntrophales bacterium
TCCTTGGCCTTTCTGGTACAGGCCATACAATGAATACACCCTGCTGAACAGACTTCTGTGACCTTCTTACCCTTATCCTTTGAACTGCAGGATACATATACCGGGGCATTCGCAGGAACAAGTTGGAGCACTCCCTTGGGACAGGCCCCAACGCATACGCCGCATCCTGTGCATGCTTCAGGATCGATCACCGGCATATTGTCTTCCATCTTTATAGCGTCAAATGGGCACGAGTGCTCACAGTCGCCATAACCCACGCACGCGTAGGTGCATTCATAAGGTCCGCCAAAGGCCATGCTCGCGGCCGCGCACGTATCAAAACCAAAGTAGTGGTGCTTTCGACCAACATTCCCTTCGTTGCGCGAACAACGCAGAACTGATATCAACTCACCCGCCTCGGCAGGGGTCTTTCCGGTGATTTCCGCGACTTTTGCGGCCACCTCAGCTTTTCCAGGAGAGCATTTGTTAACAGGGACATCAGCCTCAGTAACAACAGCTTCGGCATATCCCTCGCAACCAGGGTATCCACAAGCTCCACAGTTTGCGCCGGGCAAAACAGCGCGAACAGCTTCTATTTTGGGGTCCACCTGTACAGCAAAGCGCTTAGCGGCATAAGCGAGTATAATGCCGCATGTCACTCCGAATATTATGAAGAATAACAGACCTATGCCCGCTGTAATCCACACTTCGTTCATTTTTGGGCCACCTCTAACAACCTGGATACCAGGTTTTCATTATTTTTTTTGGTAAGCGTTCCATATGATAAACTTTTCAGGCCAAAGGTTCAAGCCGCGCTTGTTCACATTAAAACAATGACAGTCCACTGAATCCCAAAAACGCCAACGCAAACAGCCCGGTTACCACAAACGCGATCGGCAGACCGCGAAAAGTCGCTGGAACATTACAAACTTCCAACTTTTCTCTAACGCAGGCCATGAGAAACAACGCGATCGCAAATCCCGCTCCTGCTCCCAGGCCGTACATTCCGCTCTCACTTGGCCCATAACCACTGTCCGCGTTGATCAAGGGCACGGCCAGGACGATGCAGTTTGTAACTATGAGCACCAGGAACACACCCAGCTTTTTAAAGAGATAAGGATTCACCTTTCTCAGGATGGTGTCCACAGCCTGGACAAATATCGCTGTTGTTCCAATGAATACGATGATTTTCAGGAAGCTCAGATTATAGGGCGCTAAAACATATACATACAAGGCCCAACACATTACCGCGCTCAAAACCATCACTAAGGTAAATGTGATGCCCATACCGATGGCTGTCTCTTTTTTCTGGGAAACACCAAAGAAGATGCACAGACCAAGATACTTGGTAAAAACAAAGTTGTTTATGAGCATTGCGCCTATTAAAAGCCCAAAAAGAACTTGAAACGAGCCCTGTTTAACAATGAATTCCCGTGCGCCCAGGACCTTACCCTCTGAGGTAACGTCTGTTGCCTGAACAACATAAACACTGGACTTGTTTAATGTGGACGGGAACTTGAGAATAGCCTCGGTCTTTCTTGGGCCCAGTTCAATGGATTCAACAGGGGTCTTGATGTCTGGGTCTTTCTGCTCGAATACCCTGTAGTTTTCAGCATTCTTAGCCCACTCTTCATCCACTGGAACAC
>CAZFJT010000312.1:1635-4747 GCA_964519135.1 uncultured Syntrophales bacterium
CATCATCCTTGAAACTCCCTGATCCAGCGGCCATAGCCGACGGGCAAACCAGCAATAGCATGGCTAGGAGGGATATGGCCAGGACGGTAAGTCTTGAAATTTTCATATTAATGACCTCCTCCTGACGCGGGCATCTTACCTGTTATTTTATATTCAATCCAATTAAACGCCGCCATAATGAATCCAATAACAAAGAATCCGCCTGCTGGTAGTATCATTACCAAAAGGGGCTTAAACCCAAGGACATCTATTCCGTATAGGGTCCCTGAGCCAAAGAACTCCCTGATAGCGCCAATTACACAAAGTCCGAACAAAAAGCCGATCCCCATCCCCATTCCATCGAAAAAGGACGGAACCAACGGCTCCTTTGAAGCAAACAGCTCAAGTCTGGATATGATGATCGCGAACACGACTATCAATTTTACGAACAGCGCGACCTCAGCATATATGGCAGGTGAAATCACCGGAAGAACCATGTCTATAACACTCACCCACAGGGCAATCACAAGGACATACGCTGGGATCCTTATCCTTGGGTGAATGAAGTTCCTGAACATGGCCACAGTGCAACTGGAAAACACCTGTACAAATATCACGGCCATTCCGAGCATCAGCCCGTTCTTGATCGAGGTGGTAACAGCCACCGCGGGGCACATACTCAAGGCGAGCCTGAATATGGGGTTCTCGGGAATAAGTCCGTTCCAGAGAAGTTGTACGTTTCTATTCACTATTACCTCCTCTAAAACGCTACGTTCACGTCTTTTTCTTTTATCGCGTTTTTAAGTATGTCGTAACGATACACGAATTTGCGCACAGTATCTTTGACCCCTTTTGTAACCGCCTGGCTTGATATGGTGGCGCCGGTCAAAGCGTATATGTCGTCTTTTATGTGCTTTTCCCTGATATCTTTTATCTTGTCTTCTCCCCAATCAAGATTCTTTGCCCTTTTGGGCTCAAGAACATTCAGATATTCGTCAGGCAAAGGCTTTTTGACGACTTTGAGATCTTTCAATATTTCCAGGGTCTTTCCCTTGAACTGGTTCCTGAAGTAATCCTGTTCGATCTCAGCGCCCAATCCAGGGTCTTCCTCGGATTCAGTTATCGCGATACCTGTTACAGTAAAGTTCGGGTCCAAAGAAACCATCAACTTTACAAAGGTTTTGAACCCCTGGGTGATGCCCGGCAATACATACCCGAGCCTGTCTTCCCCTTGGTCAGCAACGTAGAATGTCTCAGCGTAATTGGCCTTGTGTCCATCAGGCAAGGATTCCTGTACTAGCTTGTCCCTGGTTTTAGGATCTGAAAGACTCTGTGGATCGCCTTTTAATGGATAGGTATCCATGGGATTACCATCAAGATCGATCTCCACAATGGATACTTCGTTTTCTTTTAAAGGAACCACATAAGCTAAGATCGTCCCCTTTTCCTTTGATTCCACAACGTATCTGTGAACAGGGAAAACACTCAGTGATTCAGGTTTTTCTTCGCCATGGCCAAATCCGAGCAATGTCTCAATGGTCTCTTTTTTCTCTTTCTTTTCAATTTCCTTACGCATGTGCTCGGTATTTGCGTAAACAACGCCCAGTATGATGGCCGCGGCAATACATACGCCCGTCAAACTCATTGTGATTTTAAATATATCCTTCATGACGCCTCTTCTGGAACAGCCACTTATTTAGCCGCCGCTACCGGAGCTTGTTTTGGAGGCGCAAACCTCGTGGGTTGGAACCATTCATCAAGCGCTGGGGTCAAGCAATTCATCAACAGAATGGCATAACAAACCCCTTCAGGATAGCCGCCCTTTAGCCTGATAAGCACTGTTAGGGCGCCTACTCCCACACCAAAGATGATTTGCGCGGTCTTTACTGTTGGAGAGGTAACATAGTCGGTGGCCATGTAAAAGGCCCCAAGAATCAGTCCACCAGAGAGAACATGAACCAGGGGTTGGCCTGAAAACCATGTATCACCACCGAATATCCAGGTGAGAACCGCAACTGTGGCTATGGTGGAAACTGGTATGTACCAGGTTATGATCCCCCTTATCAGCAGAAAGATTCCACCGGCCAGCAACAGGGCCGCTGATGTCTCTCCTATGCAACCAGGTTGCAAACCCAGGAAAAAGTTCTTGTAGATAACATTCAATGAACCGAACTGCTCTGTTAAAGCGGACACACCATAATGCCGCAGCACGTAAAGGGGCGTGGCCGTGGATACAGCGTCCACTCCGCCTGAGACATATACACCCAGGGGCGACGAGGACCAATCCACTGAAGGAATCCACGCTGCTGTCATATACACAGGAAATGACGCGGTTAAAAGGGCCCTTCCTACCAAGGCCGGGTTCCATACATTGAATCCCAGGCCTCCCATCAATTCCTTGTTGATGAAGATCGCGGCTACCGCTCCTATTATGGGAAGCCAGTACGGAACACCAGGCGGTATGACGAACGCCATTAGTATGCCTGTAAGAACCGCGCTTCCGTCCCATACCCTTACAGGTCTTCCCAAAAGCCTTTGTGAAATCGCCTCCACAGCTACACAGGAAACGACGCTGATAAGGGTGAGTATCAAACTTCTGAAGCCGAAGTTGTACACGGACAAGAGCAGCGCCGGGACCAGAGTGAAAGATACGGTCCACATGATGCCCGCGGTGGTTTCCCCATACCTAACATGGGGAGACACCGAAACTGCCCATTGGGAATCCGCCCCCGGACTGATTGGTTTTTGCGTTTCGATTGTCCTATCCTCCCAGACGCTTCAAGTTTTAACAGCCACTTGTTAAATCAAAGCGGCCGTATATTTGCCATCGCGATCCTTTCGCGATTATTATCTCAAAGTTCCGTAAATGTAAGCGGGGTCATCTCAGGCCGCCCTATTTTGCCTGCCTCTTGATCTGGGCCTTTGCGAGTCTTGCAAACTGTACCAATGGCCTTTTAGCCGGACACACATACGCGCAACAGCCACACTCAAAGCACTCGAACACACCGAACCTCTCAGTGTCCGCGCCCTTGCCCGCCTCAACAAATATTCCCACTTCTTTTGGTAAAAGTCCCATTGGGCAGGCCTCAAGGCACCACCCACAATGGATGCACGGCCCGGAATCAGATAGATC
>CAZFJT010000313.1:0-4717 GCA_964519135.1 uncultured Syntrophales bacterium
TTATGGGCATATTTTTATGAGCCATTTCGCGTTTAATTTTGAGAACTGGTATAAAGAAGATAACGCCAAAGTATTAAAATTAAAACATAGTTGACCGGGTTGGCAACATCTATGATGGCTGCTATTCGTTAAGAAAGATCAGGGCTGGAGACGCGGATCTTACCTCCCAGTCGTGAAGTCCGGTGTGAGATCTGACTTGGATTCCGATGGCGCCAATATCCAGACCGGGTTGAGCCAGGGCAGACATGTTGGCAGGAGTCAAATCGACGCGGTATGTGAGGGAGCCGTTGTTGGTTGGTATAGGCGGGGAGATCACCCGCGGTGTAGTGGTAATGGCGGTATTGCTCGTATCAAAGAAGGTTATCCATGTCCAACAGGACTTGGGGGGTGAGTCTATATGGAACATCGTGACATCCACGTGGCCTACCCCTGCTGGATCGATCTCCGAGCGAGCTATGTTGGCTGTCAGGAACATGATGTCGCCTGGAGGGGAAGGTGGGGTGAGATTGGTTAGCCAAGAAGGAACGGAACCAACATCATTGCGCCTGTATATTCCTGCCGCGGGCGCCTGTCTCGTCTGGGTGGAATAGGCCCGGTCTCCTACTCTATACGTTCTCGATCGCCTCGAAATTACCATAGCGGCCGGTTGCGAGAACTTCCTCACCACCTTGCCCGTGAGCATGTATTTGAGATTACGGGGACTCTGAAAGATCGGTTCAGGCATGACAAAGGGACTCTCCAAATAAAGAAGTCTTTCCAGTTGGAGTCCCACACTTACGGAACCACCGATGGTGTGATACCGGCTGTTAATCCTGTCCCTACCGGTCTCATATTTCACCGAGAACATACCGTTACGGGATTTCAACTCAGCGCCTGCATTCCAGCCGTATACAGGAGTTCCCACACTAAATTTGTACGCATTAACATTTAACCGCATATCCGGCCCACCATCGTAGAGTTCATGGGAATATCCGGCTTCCAAGTCGAAATTATTAGGCCCCCTTCTGAAAGCGTTTATCAGATCCGTGCGGCTGAAGAGGTTTCCGTACCAATTAAGATTCAGGTCCACCGCATCTTGCCCTGATATTAGGGCCGCCATCTCAAGGCCCAAACTTCCGGATGAGTACCATTGACCTGTCAATCGGCTGGAGTCGTAAAAGGCATTGATTCCTATCAGCAAATCATTCCCCAGCATACGCCGACAGCCTGCGCCAACGGACAGATCCAATCGGTCTGTGGCCGGAATATGATATTTTTTGTTATCGTAGTATGTCTGGTGAGTCTGACGGTTGACCACCGTAGTTCCGTAATCTCTCGATCGGAAAATTGATTTCAGCGTATTCCAGAAATTGGCAAACTCCCAGTGGGCTTGTCCAAAGAGAACCGTGTCGCCGCCCAAACCCACAGGATGTAAGTAATCGAGGGTGAGTCGGGATGAACTCTCACGCGAATGACCAAAATCCCAGAAATACCCAACCTCAAGATTGTTAATAGGCGCAAGGAGGTCCCTGAACATCCCACTGGTAAGATAGGCTGAATCGGCGCCTCGTGTAAGACCTCCTGTCGAACCAGGCATAGCCAGAGGGTTGGAAGGTATGAGATCCAATCCACTTCCCGTCGTAAACGCAGATGACGCATAGGACGACTGTGGCTCACCCTTAGCCGCTCCAGAAGAGACCAACCCGAAGATCAGCAGTAAAGAGAGGACACTAAACCGATAGAGGCTTCGCAACCAAATAGCGCCTGAATTCATTGCAGGTTCCCGAAATCTCGCGAAAAATAGAAAAACTCTTCATAAAATAGTGGACTTTAATTTAATAACATGAAAACCAGCGTCTGGAAAGGGATTTGAGAGCAAGAGTGAGATGAATTGCTGATTCCAGGGCTATTCAATATTATCACGGGCTAAAATCAGCGAACTTCTTTGCTATGGCGCCGTCCAAAATAATCAGGAAATCTGAGGCACGTTTGTCCAAAAGCGCATTAGTGATGAGTTAAACCATACAAAGAAAGGTTTCTTGTTGTTGTGCGCCTTGTCAATGAATGCAAGCGTCGCATCGAGAAATTCCCGGTCCACATTCACCATAGCTTTCTTGGTCAAAGGACCTGTATCTTCCACAAAACCATGTTTGAAGTATTGCGACGGAAACCAGCGCCAGGCTCCAAATTAAACCTCTCTTGTTCATGATCACTTTACCTCCCTTTGATTATACGTAAGCTTAGCCAGAGCATCTCGCGCTCTCCGCTTATCGCGGGAGGACACACCTTGGGAATTTATGGCTCTTTTTAACACAGCCTTTGCTTTGCTGATATCACCACCCTGTTGGTACACGTTGCCCAGTAAGAGATAGGCGGCGCCAAAAGCAGGCCACTTTTCAATGACCTTCTTTAGCGTTTTGCTGGAGCTACTCAAGTCTCCACGCTTTTGCAAGAAAAACGCCAAGGTGTATCCGTATTTTGGAGTTGGCCTTGTCTCAAAGGCCATGGCTAGCAGGTCCATTGCTTCCTTTGGGCGTGCGTCAGCTATCAGAAGCCCAAGGTTATAGGCGGCTTGATGCATCTGCTCGTCAGCTTTCAGTGCAGCTCGCAAGCGCTCCTCGGCCTTCTCTGGATCTCCTTGCTCAGCTTGCAATAAGCCCATGTTGAAGTTTGCCTCCGCGTTTGCCGGCTCAATTTCTAAGGCCTTGCTAAGATAATTTTCCGCCTGGCTATTCCTGCGCATTCGTGAGCTGGCCATGGCCGCGTTGACTAGAACCGGCACGGATCGGGGTTCAAATCTGTGCGCAGTCTCAAAGGCTTCTATTGCAATGTCTGGGCGTCCTTGATTCAAATGGAAGTTGCCAAGATTATAGTGGGAAGTCCATTGATCCGGACGAGCTGTGTAAGACGCCACCAACTCTTTGGTCGCGTCCCTGAGCTTCTTTTTAGTGTCATCGTCAAGGCCGATCTTAGCCATATCACGGGTAATTCCTGAAAGCGACCCGGCCGCACGAATACGAACAAGGCGGTAATCGTCTCCCGAGGCTTTCACAAGAGCCTGGATCGCTTCCTGTGACGGCGCTTGATTCAAGGCTGCGGCTGCAGCGCCACGAACCAAAGGAGATGGATCATCCATTGCCTTGATGATTGCAGGCCATTTAGTGTGATCTTCACAAGCCCTGAGTAATCGAATCAGGGATGTGGCGAAGATCTCATCACGATCCTTGCGCTCGACGTATGTGAGCATATCTGGCAGGAGCCGCCAATCTCTCTTCCTTGCAGCGTCTATGAGGCGGGCCCTTTCCAAAACCGGCTTCTGATAATTCTCTTTATGCCATTTGCGAACCAATGTATCGGCCCACTCCGGCGACTTGTCCTTATGACAGTTGTTACAAGCGTTTGGAGATTTGAACTCAATGGTCGCTGCTGGCGTGGGCGGAAGCATGGAGTGGTCGCTCCGTGTCATGCGGGCGAACTCCGTCATAGGCATATGACATGATATGCACTTGTTTCCCGGACTATCCGGCTTGTGGCGGGTGTGCTCAGTTGAGTTTTCCACTCGCTCTTTGTGGCATTTTCTGCAAGATTCATTGGGATTATCTTTGTGTTTGTACCGACCACTGGAAGTATGACAGAAGAGGCAATTCAGATTTCCGGCCTTGACGCAAGGGCTCATGCGCCATGTGGTGAAGGTATAGTTTTCGCCGAGGTCTCGACCATCGGGGTAGAAGTCCGGGCTTTCTAAAGTCACCAGGTCGAAATGGTCGAAGAAACGGTCCCCTGGCATGAAACTCGTAGTCAAAGGCGTGGCCTTGGCGTGGCAGGACGAGCATGTGTCGTTATTTTGCTCGTTGGTGAAATCCCGGCCGCCACGAATGATCTTGAGGTCTTTAGGAATCGTGCCCTTGGGCGCGGCTTCGCACACACGATTATGCTCTTCAGCCGGGCCGTGGCATGTTTCGCAATTGATACCCGGTTCACGCCACGTGGTGTTGTACGTATCTGTTTTTAAGTCGTAATTGGTCGAGAGCTGGCTCACATGACAACTGTAGCAAGCCGTATTGAAAGTGTAGGGCCATTCCTTCCACTTTACAGGCTCATCCGGTCCCTGACCGGGAAAGTGGCGGACCCCGCTCTTGGCCATATCAAACCACTCCTTCTTTCGCACGTCGTAAGCAACAGGGAGAGTTTGCAGCCGTCCTTTATCCATAGGAGTGAGAAAATAGTAGACATTCTTTCCACCAAGAGCGTGGACCATAGGATATTTCTTTTCTCCGTCCGGTCCGATTTCATGAACCCATCCCCCATGGTCCTTGATATTGGCTCTATAGCTGTGATTTCCAATTGTGATAGCCTCAGTTTGAGGGGTGAGATTCTTTTTAGCGAACACTTTGGTATATGGCTGCATGGCTAGGCCGTGATGAGAAGGCGCCCAAAGCTGATAAAATTTCTCGTGGCACTTTCGGCAACTACTGGTTCCAGAGTAAGAAGAAGAGCCCCTTGGTCCATCGGTTTTCAATCCATGATCCGCCTGCCCATTGACAGATAAGGCGCTCGCGACAATACACAGGCCTATCACTGAAGCGGAGAATATTACGCCAAGTCTGAAATGGCTCATATGAGCGCCCCCTATGCAGATTACCCGAAATATCATCCGGGTTTTTACTGATACTATCCCACAGGTCTTGAAGATATTCTATCTGCTCCTTCTAGGATATTGAGTCAAAGCCTGGGGGGT
>CAZFJT010000314.1:0-4699 GCA_964519135.1 uncultured Syntrophales bacterium
GCGCTGGGTTTTACCCCTAAGTCAGACGCCAGGGATGAAGGGATGTCTGTTGGAGACGTAATAATTGAGTACAATGGAATACGCGACCTTACTCCTGACAAACTTCTTGCCCTAAGCGCACGAACCTCCGGCGCGAGGGGCAAAGTCTCCATGATCATAGTCAGGGACGGCTATAAATACGAAATAAGGGTTAACCCCGGATTCTTGGGCGTAATATATAGCGAGACCCGATTAGTGGGACCTTTTAAAAAACCTGAAAAACGTAATAGAAAGAGAAGAGATAGACAGCGGAAAGATCATGAAGATAAGGATCTGAATTGGACTTGATTAAAATAAGTTGTGATCCTCCAAAAAAGATAGGTAAAAAAATTCAAAAAAGTTGTGGAATTTTATAAAAAATATGATAAATCCTCTCGCAAATTTTAGAGCTGGAGAGAGGGGCATGCATAAAGCATTTGTTTTTCTTATATTAATTGTTTTAATGCTACCACCGGGATTATATGGAAGTGAAGATGGAGCTGATCTTATTAAGGTCACACCTTCCTATTTAGAGACTAGTCGACCTGGAAATACGGCCGGCCTGAATTCTGATGATCCCTTTAGCGCGCCTCCCCCAAGACCCAGGGATCAGATGTACGTGTTCTGGATACTGGGAAAGGTTCTTTCATATCCTGTTGACACTGTTGAACAATTCGTAACTAAAAAAATCCGTCAGGTCTCATTGAAACCAGAGACCAAACCAGCGGCAGCGCCTATTAATCCGTTCGATGAGGTTGATATAAGAGAAATCCCCCCTGCGCCTCCTGTAACGGACCAAGCGACTCCAGTGAATGAATAGGCTCTAGTTCTCTTCCACGGACACCTTGCTCTTACATTCAGGACACTGTAGAAACGCGCCTGACTTTTTTGTTGATCTTTGTTCCATTATCTTGGAATCGCAATTGGGACAATCAGCCTTAATCGGCCTATTCCATAAGGAATAGTCACATTCAGGATACCTTTCACAAGAAAAGAAAGTTTTCCCTCTTTTGGTGGTTCTCTGGGCTAATTCACCTTTAGAACACTTGGGACAGGGGGCGCCTGTGGAAATGGCCGCTGTCTTCTTACAATCAGGATAACTGGAACACGAAAGAAAAGGTCCGCTCTTCCCTTCCCTAAGCAACATCTGTGCGCCGCATTCAGGGCATTTTTCATCAGTTGGAACAGGATCAGCCATCGCGCGTTTGGAGGACCCCACATTACTTGTAAAATCACACCCCGGGTATGCTGAACAACCCAGAAAAATACCGTATCTCCCGGATCTGAGAATAAGAGGCGCCCCACATTCCGGACAACTCTCTATTGTGGGCACCCCGTCTCTCTTAATGTTCTTCATCTCCTTTTCAGCCTGCCCAAGTTCATTCTGGAAGGGCTGGTAGAAATTATCCAGTGTTTCAGTCCATGATCTCTCCCCGCCTTCAATGAGATCCAGTCCTGATTCAAGCTCAGCGGTAAAATCCGGATCCAAAAGCCTGGGAAAACTGTCCACCAATAATTTAGCGATTATACGACCCAATATTGTTGGCACAAATCTCTTGTCCACTATCTCCACATATTTTCTTTTCTGAATGGTGGAAACGATCTCCGCGTAAGTCGAAGGCCGGCCAATACCCTTGTCCTCCAATTCTTTAATTAAAGAGGCTTCATTAAAGGATGCAGGCGGTTGGGTGAAGTGTTGTCTTGGGAGCAAAGACTCAAGCTTCAGGACCTGGCCTTTTTTTAATGGGGGGATCACTCTGTCCCCTTGTGATTCTTCTTCTTCAGGGCTTGCCTGGGATGTTTCTTGACTTGATCCATATACTTTCAGATATCCATCGAATTTCAGAATTGATCCGCTAACCCTGAATAATAGGCCGTCATTGACAATATCAGCGGAGGTCTGGTCATATATGGCCGGCGCCATTTGGGATGCTACAAATCTATTCCATATCAGGGAATAAAGGGCGAATTGTCCCTTATCCAGATACTTCTTAACACTGGCTGGACTATTCTCCATGGAAGTGGGCCTTATGCATTCATGGGCCTCTTGTGCTGATTTTTTGCCTTTGTATACATTGGGTTTGTCCGGCAGGTACTTGTCACCGTAATTGCTTTTTATAAGGCCCCTCACAGCGTCCAAGGCTTCCGCCGCTATCCGCGGGGAATCTGTCCTCATATATGTTATCAGTCCAACAGATCCTCTTTCTCCAAGCTCAATACCTTCATATAATTGCTGGGCTATCCTCATTGACCTGCTTCCGGTCATCCGGAGCTTTCTCGAAGCGTCCTGCTGCATGGTGGAGGTAATAAATGGAGGAGAGGCCTTTTTTGAGCGCTCCTTTTTCCTGACCGACTCCACACTGAAAATGTTGGCGCCCGCCCTTTCCACAAGGCGCTTTGCCGCCGCATTATCAGGGATTAGCGCCTTTTCACCATCCACTTGTACTAATTTCGCTTCAAAACTTGGTGGAGATTCAGCCCTTAGAACAGCTCCAAGTCGCCAAAACTCCTCTGCCACAAACCTGTCAATCTGGTCCTGTCTGTCCACTATCAGCCGCAGGGCTACAGATTGAACTCTGCCGGCGCTCAAGCCGTACTGTACTTTGTTCCAGAGCAAAGGGCTCAACTGATAGCCCACTATTCGATCCAGTATGCGCCTGGTCTGTTGAGCGTCATATTTGGCCTTGTCCAATCTGGTTGGATTGGAAACCGCCTCTTTGATGGCCCTTTCAGTGAGTTCATTGAACAGGACCCTGAATACCTTGTCCTCTGGTTTCTTCAATTCCTCATTCAAATGCCAGGCAATGGCTTCCCCTTCTCTATCAGGGTCAGTGGCGAGTAGAACATTATCAGAAGATTTTGCGGCTGTTCTAAGCTCCTTAATTATTTTTTCTTTTCCAGGTATGACTTCATAAATGGGCTTATAGCCCTCATCTATATCCACCCCAACCACAGGACCGCTTTTCTCGGAGCTTTCTCCGGCCTGCCTCGGTAAATCCTTTATATGTCCGACTGAGGCCATTACCTTGTAACCGGATCCAAGATACTTCTTCAATGTTTTCGCTTTTGCCGGTGATTCGACCACTACCAGGGATTTTCCCATTCTGAGTTAGCCCTCTCGTTTAAACTTGTTTATAAACTTTGTATTGATCGTTACATCAGTAACGTATTCATCTCGTTTAAGGATTAAGATTGATCCCCAGGTTGTTTCCTGTCAAGACCGAGCATAAAAAAAGGACTGCTTTCACTTTGATTATACTAACTATTTTTCCTTGAAAACATTTTTCCAGGGTGGCGCCTGACAAGTCCGGCAAGCTCCATTTCCAATAACAGAGCAGCCAAAGGCCCAACCTCAATGTTCACATATTGACTGAGTGTGTCCATTGGGATCGGATCCATTTCCAATGCATCCATTACTTTGCTCTGACTCTCTGAAAGGCCAAAAGATATCTCGGTCTGAGCTGGAATTTGTTTAGTTGACGATGCAGCCATACTACCCCCAGAGTCAATTGACTCGATTATATCTTTGGCGCTCTCAACCAGCGCCGCGCCTTGCTTGATAAGCTTGTGTGGTCCCCTGCTTCGAACACTCAGAACGTTTCCAGGGGTGGCGAAGACATCGCGATTCTGATCAAGCGCGTGCTCAGCCGTTATCAATGAACCGCTTCTGTCAGAGGCCTCTACAACCAGCACCCCTTTTGACAGGCCCGAAACAATTCTATTCCTGCCTGGAAAATTGTTGGCGTGGGGCGATGTTCCAGGCCTGAATTCAGTGATTATGGCGCTGTTCCTTTGCACGATCTCTTCTATCAAGACCCTGTTTTCCTTTGGGTAAACCACGTCTATACCACAACCCAGAACTCCTATTGTTCTTCCGTCGTACTTTAGCGCGGCCCTATGACACGCGGTATCCACCCCTCTGGCCAGGCCACTGACAAGCGTGAAACCGGCTTCCACCAGCCCCCTGCTTATTGTTTCAGTCATCTCAAGACCATATCTGCTCGGATTGCGCATTCCCACCACCGCCACGCTCTTGTCATCCGAACTCTTTATTCGGCCTCTAATAAATAACATGGCAGGCGGATTGTGTATGTGTTTCAAAGGCTCGGGATAATCCTCTCCATTGAAGGTGAGCAATCTAACACCAAGCCTGCTCATGGTTTCAATGTCCCTGTAAATTTGAGCCTCTTCCGGCCTATAATTGCCCAAAGATTTGACCGCCCTAGCGCTGAGACCCTCGACACCCTTCAATGACTTCATATCAGCTTCAAGCGCGGCCTTAGGGCCGCCAAAGTGGCTTATGAGGCGACACATGGCCATGGGCCCCACACCTGGGACCCTTTCAAGGGCTAACCAGTGAAAGAGAAGATCATTATCCATCTGAACCACTTCTACATTTTATGTGAACCGAATATATTATCAGGACCTTAAGGTTTTGACGCGCCAAAGAGATCAATTACTGGAACATCTTTTTGAGCGACGCGCATTTTAACAACTTCGCGACGATAGTAAAGCGATTTAATAGGCTGTTTGTAACCATTCACTTAAGTGCGGCATTACTTACCAAGGGCTTATAGGACTAAAAGGATAAAGGTCATCATTATCAGGCGCCGCCTCGCCTGTTGGCGGGAGATCCGATTCGCTGTGTTTAAATTCGCAGGCTCAGGAAACTTCGCTCATC
>CAZFJT010000315.1:0-4692 GCA_964519135.1 uncultured Syntrophales bacterium
GCTCAACATACAATGATGTTACCTATTCATTATCTAATCTTCCTGACTGGCTGGATGGAAATATATCCATAGATTCCACTACTGGGGTAATAACAACTACACCCGGGATATCGCCCGACAATACTGATGTTGGATCCAATACCTTCACAGTTAACGTTAGTGACGGCAATGGTACGGCAAGCAGGACCTTCACTATAAACGTCGCCAACCGTGACCCAGTATTTGATCCGGCGGTTGATTACACTGACCTTCATATGACAGAGGATCAAGACAATACCATAGATCTTATGGTGGATGATGAAGGCTACGGCAGGGTTATATACGCCTGGGATCCCACTACTGTGGACCAGGTTCCCCAATGGATGAGTCTGGACCCGTATACAGGTCAAATTTCAGGCCGGCCTTCAAACGCTCAAGCTGATGACTCCTACACATTCAATGTTATAGCTTATGACTTTAATCAGGCCCATAAGTACGGATATTCCGGGATTGATGGAAAGACCACACAGGAATTGACCGTCATAATTGACAATGTCGCGCCTACGTTTAGTTCATCAAACGCTGATTCAGTGGACGAAGACTCATCTTGGACCTTCAATGTTGAGACCGATGACGAGGGAGTGGGTGGAACCCAATATTCACTTGGCGCAACAGCTCCAGGATGGATCACAATAGACTCAGATACAGGAGTCATGACCGCGAATCCCACCAATGCTGAAGTTGGCGTCCATACCTTTGATATTGTAGTGAATGATCAAAACACCGGCGGAGTAACAACCCAGGAATTCACACTAACAGTAAACAATGTGGACCCAAAATTCCAGACACCCAAACCCCCTGGAGGCGGGGGAAATCCGAGCTACACCATTACCCTGACAGAGGACACCACAGGCAATTATTACGACCTCTTAACAAATGATGACGGGCAACATAATCCTTACGCAAACGCAGGACTAGGATCCCAGGTGGTCTACTCCCTTGATCCGGCTACAGCCCCTCCTGGTGTTAGATTCGCCAATGGATTTGCAGGAGCGGCAGAGGACGCTTACGGTTATTTGGAGAGCCTTGACGGGCTCATTACCATGAACCCCACCAACGCGGATATAGGAACAAACACGTTTGAAATCACCCTTGATGACGGTAATGGCGGGACCGCTGTCATGGATTTCACAATAACCGTGGTAAATACCGAGCCTGAATTCACCACACCCAATGCGGTAATATGGACAGAAGATCATGATACTAATCTGCCCTTTGACGTTAGGACCACGGATGAACCCCATGATCACTGGAGCGGTGGGTCAACCCATCCTGCTAACGAGTACTCTTTGGTAAATGCTCCCAATTGGCTTCAAATAGACGAGGACACCGGAGTTTTGATCATTAATCAGCTCTATACGGAGAATGCCGATGGAACTCCGGATAATCACATGGTGGGGGTATATAACTTCCAGATCAAATTCTTTGACGGTGATGTGGATATATATCAACCCTTTAAGCTCACGGTAAACAATGATCCGACAGTGTTTCAGGACGAGCCGGCCACTTCAACCGGGTACAGCGATACTTATGACAGCTCTCTTGTGGCGTGGAACTCTGTGGAGCAGGACGAATTAATCACCATAACGGACGCCATGGTCGGAACCAATGACGAATACGCTGCAACAAATACTGGAGCGCCTGACAATGTTGATATACCTTATGATGAAGACTATTATCAACTCCACATAAAAGTGGACAATCAGGGTGGTTGGAAACGAGTGGATAATGGATACTATAACAATAACAACGGCCTTGGCGCGGACATCACGGACTTTGATCCCACAACAGGCGCATTCACCTGGCGGCCCAATAACGCCGACGTGCCCAATGATCCCACAAACGGCCTCTATCATTACTTCAGGCTAAGACATTTTGATCATTACGGGGAGAGCTACACAACAAATGATGTATCCTTTTTTAAAGTATATGTGAAAAACAAGACCCCTGATCTTCCCCAAGACCAGCCCAACGATCTCATTCCAGACTGGACTCTGGTGGAGCGAACGGAACACAGTTATGAAGGGGACGGTCATATTGGCCCACCTCCTGATCCGTTCGTAGCGCCATGGGATAATGATTGGATCTACCCTGAAAGCCTGGTTCAGTCAAATGAAGAGGGGGTAGGTGTAACTTACAGTCTTTGGGTTGATGTCGCCTTGGTGGATCAAGCTGATCCAAATGGTGATCCAGACTACTTGGCCCTTAGACCAAATGGCGATAATGGCGGTTGGGTGAGATTCAACATTTACACAGGTCAAATCGAGTGGGAGACCACAAACGCGGATGTGACCACAGAAATTGACGGAGATGAAGTAAGGCCGCTGTATGATTTTGAGATCACCGCAAACGACGGAAACCAGGACGCCAATGAGAATGATGAGCACCTATCGCCGACCAGGGCCTTTACTGTGCAGGTTTGGAATAAGACTACAGAGATCACGTCTTATCCATCTGGGGGGACAATAACAGAGGACACAGACCTGAGTTTCAACATCCAAGCAAGAGATGAACAGAAAGAAAGACCACTGGGCGACACGTATTGGAAGGACACATATTACACCCTTGAAATAAACGATGGTTTGGTAACAGATTCCGACCCTGACCCTGAAAATAATTGGGTGGATTGGACCTATTACAACACTAACAATGGCTCAAGGGCGCCCATAGTCTTTAATGAAGATACAGGCCAATTTGATTGGGATCCCAACCACGAAGACTCAAACCATGCAAATGACTATAAATTTAAAGTAACCCATTATGACGGCCATGACACCGATGATACCAAGTATTTTACATATACTGTTGAGAACAAGCCGCCGACAGTGATACTTCCCACACCTTACCTTGAGTTCCAGGAAGACCCGAATCTTGGCATAACGTCCCAGTATCTGTACGAGATAAATTCAGATGACGAGCTTCTTGGTGAAGAAGTTGAATATATGCTGGAGGTTTTTTATGACCCGGATGGGGATGGTCCACTGGGCGCAGGTTGGCGGGAGATATCTCTGGGTTCGTCAGCTTTCATAAATGGTTCCAACGGAGGGGAGCTGAAATTTTATGGGGAAAATCCAACAGGAACTCTTAATTCTGACGGCGATCCCATGTATCAGAACTACTGGATAGAATGGCAAACAAAAAATGAAGACACCACAATGGGAGAGGACGCCAATGGTGATCCCACGACCCATAATCCTTATCAATTCAGAATAATGGCCAGGGAGCACGATAGAACCCAGTGGTCCGATCCGGGCGCCGGTGAATTTGACGTACGCGTGAATAACGCTGCAACCGAATTTATACCCGCGCCTCCCGCAGACCCGATAGGCGACCAAGTTATAGACCAGGGCGACCTTCTACAGATAGACGCGGAAACCATTGATGAGTATCTCGACCTGCACAATTATCCGGCTGACGACTACTACAAGTTGGAACTGGATTTCGAGGATCAGAATTCATGGGTGTATATAAATGATGGGGACCTGGCCGTAACCGGAGGCTCGCCCATAGGTTGGGATCCCAAGACTGGCGAAATAACATGGACACCCAATAATCTGGATGTGCCGAACACAGAATCATTAAACGCAGTAGGGGAGTTTAGGCACAATTTCAGGATAACCCATTATGACGGGCACGGGTCTCACGTGGTCGACACATTTTTGTTGAAAGTAAACAATCTTCCCCCTGAATGGATTCCTACCACAGATTTGCCTACCTGGGAGCTTTGGGAAGACACTGACCGAAGCGATGTTGGAGGAGTTAATCAGAATTATGATGGAGTTTTACCCCATACGTTCATACAGACAAATGAAGAGGGCGTGGGTGTGACCTATGATCTTCAGATATGGGCGGACACTGATGGTGATACTGTATATGAATGGGAAGATTGGGTAACAGGATACCACTTGAATGTAGGAGGAGGAGAGATAATCTTCAATGAAAACAATGGTCGAATTGAATGGGATACAACAAACACCGATGTTACCGCCAAGGACGGCGGACTGGCGGATCTGGCGCCGTACAGGTTCCAGGTAAGGGCCAATGATAATACCGATCCTGCGGGCAATGGAGCTTATGGTGTCCCTGAATGGAAGGAATTCCAAGTTATTGTACACAACGACCCCACCGATATAACGGATTATCCGGGTATGGGGACTGGAGACGAGATTACCGTCACTGAAGATGTCTTATTCACTTACAATATAGAGGCTGATCCCAATGAAGGGACAGGGGGTGACGAAGAGGTTGAACGCCCGGGCCTCAATACCTACTATGAACTTTTTGTGGATGATGGTACGGGCTATAAGGACTTTGGACAATACAACGCGGACAATCCCCTTAGGGGGCAGATAACATTCAATGGACTGACGGCCCCCAACGCCGATCCAGCCAACCATGACTGGAATTATGATGGTCAATTCTCATGGACTCCCAATAACTGGGATTCAATAATCGGATCCTACGATTTTAAGGTAGTGCACCATGATGGCAATGGAAGCGCGGTATCCCAGATATTCACGGTGAATGTAAAGAATGTGGCGCCCGCTTATGATGGAAATTTCCCGGACGATCCCGGCAATCCGAATGATTTTGTGGATATCTTTGAGGACGCGAAATCGGACGGAGAGAGTCAAGACCGGTACACCATAGACG
>CAZFJT010000316.1:0-4688 GCA_964519135.1 uncultured Syntrophales bacterium
ACGTTATTGTCTTCTTCAGCGCCTGACAACTCAGAAGATTTTTCCTGATCTTCCAATCCTTCAGTTTTTTCCTTATCGTCAGCCATTTACATATCTCCTGTGTTTTCAAGGGTTCCAGAGTTTTTACATAGATCAATTAAATTCCCTACCGCTTGTACCAGATGGAACAGTATCTCATCAGTTTGGATCTGCTCCATCTTTTCCTTCATGGCTGGTAACCAGTCCAAATGATCCTGGCAAAAAGCCTTGATTTCATGCCATGGACGTGTCTCGATTAAAATCGCCAGAAACTCCAGCAAACATGACAAGTGATCAGGGGCAAGACGCGGCTCATGACTCATCTCCAGTCCGTATCTTTCATACAAATCCATCATGTGACCTGCAGGGTCTCCATGGGCGAATCCCTTTTTACCGGCCAATGGGTGGGTTGAATCCCTTGTCCACTCTTTGTACACAGACTCCTCAAGGGAAAATTCCGCGGCTGGTTCCTGAAAAGAGTGCGAGGCTTGATTCAATTTGTCCGCAAACTCATCCACTCTTCCCAACCATTGAACAGCTCCACTGGGATTAAGCCTATAAAGCGCGTCTAATAAAACCCTAGCCTCTCTATTTGAAAAAGGCTCATGGGGCCCAAACAGCGTCGCGATCGTAGAAGCGATTTGGGATAAGGTTTCCCTGTTAAACTCGTATGTGGGCTGTTCTTGATTCATATTGTTTATTGACGCGACCCTGGACATGGTGTTTCCTTGGATATATTCAATATTTATTGGGCCCGATTATACAATCTGTGGCGGTTGACCTGAGAAAATTATTAAGGCCCTCAAGCTCATACCACCAACAAGCACCAACAAGTCAGCCGAGACAACAAGAGCTTTGGGCATTTCTCCATACTCGAGATACTCCACAATACTCAAAACAAATGGTATCAACACCCCAACAATCACAACCAGAGTCCAGAAATAAGGGCTCAATGGGCCGGCTATTAACATCCAAGCGCTGGACGCGGCCTCTGCTGAACGGCTCAAGGACATGAATATCAGCAGACCGAGCACAAGTCCCTCGATGGCCAGAAAGATAACGTGGCCAAGGGCAAAATTTGAAAGTGTCTTGATGGTCCGGATATCTATGATCGCGGCGCCTATCATGGCTACCGCCAAACCGGTAGACATTGCTGAAGCCATGAACAGCACGGGCATCAATGGAGTGTTCCAAAAAGGGACACCGTTCATCACTGCTATCAACACGCCTGTGTAACCTGCTGTCGCCACTGCAAGGATACTTCCTATGATCTCAAGGGGAAACAGATATTTTTTCGCTATTTTCCCTACAAAGGTGATCTCATTCAGGGCCGCGCCATACAACAGAGAAACCGGAATAAAACCTGACAGGATCAACACGCCCCAAGCAATCATGCTATTGAAATTATTCATCAGATATATCTGTCTCCACGGCTCCCACAGTCCCGCCTCCAGATCCAAGACCAGGCACATTGTTCCCAAGGCCACTAGTGGTCCGGACGCAAGTGAACCGGCCCTGGCAAGGCTTTTCGACCAGTCAGGCGCCAAAAGGTGGCAGGCCACGGCTGAAATGAACGCGCCCGCGCCCGCGCCAGCGAGAAAGAGGTATGAAATTATCAACCATCCCCATGCGCTCTCCAGCATGATTAACTCCTTTTGTAATAGATGTTGGGCCCTGTGTTCAGGTCCGGTCTCAATGGGGTAGCCCTGTTCTTAGCCACAAATCTGGCTATCTCACTATCCGGATCATCCATATCACCGAATATGCGCACCTGGGTTGGACATGTGGTGACACAAGCGGGCGTTCCTCCCTCCCTCACCATCTCTATGCACAACCTGCACTTGATGACTATTCCCCTGTGATGATCCATCATTCTCATCTTGTACGGACATGCTTCAACACAGTATTTGCAACCAACACAGAGCTTGGGGTCAACCAGCACAACCCCTTCTTCAGAGGTATAGGTGGCCGCGGTTGGGCACACTCTCTGGCAAGGAGCGCTTGTGCAATGGTTGCATTGCAAAGGAATAAACTCTTTGGAATACGATGGAAATACCCCGCCTTCCCTTTCCGCGATCCTGTTGAATTCTTCTTTGGGCTGTAAATTATTTTGATTCTGACAGGCCACTTGGCAGGCGTGGCATCCTATGCATTTAGTGGTATCTACAGCAATTGCGTATCGAGGCATTTTCTAACTCCCTGATGACCTGACCGATCAGGCGTAAGTTTTCTCTACTTTGACAATTATCTCGTTGGACATTACATGCCCCAATACAGGGTCAAAGTACGTTGGGAGGAAATCATTGTACGAGATGCCGTAACCGAATCCCCCTTTTCCAAACTTCTTCACGTACTGGAAGTTCTTGGAAAAAGCTCCGTATGCGCTGGGCAGAAAGATGCAGTCAGGATGAACCCCTTCTGTGACTTTGCACCGCACACGACCCTTGCCTATTGAAGACGATATGGTCATGCATTGCCCATCCTCAAGACCAAGCTTTTTGGCCCTTTCAGGGTGGATCCAGGCCCTGGCCCAATCGTTCTTATCCGTGATCTGCATGAGATAAGGCTGGTTAACGGTCCTTGTATGGGTATGGTGGGCCTGCTTACCATGAATAAGCCTGAAAGCGTGGGGATCATTCCCATCCGGATTAACAAGAGGCTCTTCCCATTTCGGAGTCGGTGAAATCTTGTAGTATTCCCAATATGAAGGCACAAACTCCAACTTTTCGCTGGATGTTGGAAAGTGTGGCTCTCCAGGCCGCCATTCCTCTCCCAGGTCTATTACGCCCTCTTTTTTCAAATCCGCCAACTTCACTCCATATGGCGCCAGAGCGGCTTCATTGTACTGTTCAAGGGTGAAATTGAAATATTTCTCAACTCCCAGATGGGGCGCCATTTCCTTTATAATCGTGTAGAATGGCTTGGTGTCATACAGGGGCTTAACAGTGGGCTGGCGAGTGGCCACCTGTTTGGACTTGATCGAATGATGGGTATAGATAACATCATCCCTTTCCAAATAGAATGACTCAGGCAATATGTAGTCACAAACAGAAGCTGTCTCTGAGAGCACGTAATCAAAACCAACCAGAAGATCGAGCTTTTTATATCCTTCTATAATCCTGGCCGGATTAGGCGCGGTCCTCAATGGATTCGTATGATATACAAACCCGGCCTTGAGCTTGCCTTGAATGGCCAGCTCCGGTATGGCCTGGGTCATTCCATGACCAGATGGCACAAGGGGATAACGTTCCGGATCACCTGTCCCGTCGGCCATAGGGCCCTTAACCGCCGGCGGGGATGGGTGTTTTTCTTCATCCAAATCCCCCAATTTAGGCTTGGGTGGGAAATACATTCCACCGAGCTTTTCAAAATTGCCCAGCAATCCTGTAACACACCCAACCGCCCTTACCAGTTGCAGACTATTCTTATACTGGGTGCCCATCGCGCCGTGATATCCCCGATGAATTATCGCCCTGGGCGCGGCGTGGGCCAATTCTCTTGCCAATGCGATAATGGTTCCCTTAGGCACATCAGTTATCTTCTCAGCCCATTCAGGCGTATATTCCTTGACTCCATCAGAGAACTGGTCGAACCCTGTGGTGTGTTTTTCCACGAATTCCTTTTGATATATGCCTTCTTGGATCATCACATTCGCTACAGCCAGCATGAGAGCGAGATCGGTTCCAGGCCTGATCCTGATCCATTGATCAGCCATGGAAGCCACCTCACTGAACCTGGGATCTATAACAACTATTTTTGCCCCTTTGTCCTTTCCTTTGGACATTCTGCTCAATTGGCCAAGGTTCAATCCCGCCCCTGGGTTTCTACCCACCAGAACGAGCATTCTTGTGTTCTCTATGTCCATCTCAGGTTTGGATTTACCAACAGTAAGCCACCAACCAATGTTCCGCGGCATAAAGCATGTGCTGCCATGGGAAAAAACATTGGGTGAACCGAGCGCTGACATAAATCTTTTTGTAAGACTGTAATTGGCTTGGGGGTGGGTTACCAGGAACAGGGACTCAGGACCGTGTTTTGATGATATATCTTTGATCTTTTCGCCTATTTCCTTGTACGCCTGCTCCCATGTGATAGGTTCGAATTTGTTGGGCCCAACGCGCTTTAAAGGACCCTTTATTCTATCCGGGTTATAAACCTCATGGAGAAATCCATGACCCTTCGCGCACATCCTGCCTCTGTTGTTGCCGGCTTTGGGATTTCCCTGAGCTTTCCAGATGCGGCCGTCTTTGGTGTAAACATTGATTCCGCACCAGTTTCCGCAAGCGTCACAAAGGGTCGGCGTGACTTTTGTTTCACCATCCTGTGCTTTTTCCGACGCCCAAGAGTTAAAACTTAAATATTGGGTAGCCATCAATGCGGCCCCGCCCGCAGCGGAGCCCTTCAAGAACTTTCTGCGAGTGATATTAAGGCTTTTCATATTCCCTCCATCGGGATGAGCGGTTGGTCATATATATATATGTATATTTATATGTTGTCAAGGGCGCTTTACTCTTTTTGTCCCCAGGGCAGTGTCATGTCCAGATATATAGCTATTATGATTTGGAATAGTTTTTAGATAAAACACGTTCGCCTATTCCTGACTTTTTTTGCGCTCGCATTCCAATGCCCGGCCAGAAAGGGCAAATTCGTACTGCGTCACTGATCATGGC
>CAZFJT010000317.1:0-4681 GCA_964519135.1 uncultured Syntrophales bacterium
CCTCTGAAAAGACCGAGGACATTCTAAAAAAAGTATTTGCCCAAGGTTCCCATAGATTCGACTGGGTTTGTTTAAAAAAGGATGGAACTCCAATTTATCTGGACGTGCTGTGTAACAAAGTTTCTTTGCAAGGCAAGCAGGTAATTCACGCTGTTTGGCGGGATATGACTGAACAGAAGATTGCAGAGGATAAAATCAAAAAGTCCTTGGCGGAAAAGGAAGTCCTCCTTCGTGAAATTCACCACAGGGTCAAAAACAACCTTGCCTCCATAAGTAGCCTGCTCACTCTTCACTCACACCACGCGGACAATGATCTCTTAACCCAGGAGTTGAATAAGGCCCGTGATCGCATCCGCTCAATGGCTGTTGCTCATCAACTACTTTATCAATCCGAGAATCTTGCGTCCATAGATATTGAACATTACCTGAGAAATGTGATCGAGCATTTGACGAACTCAATTGCGGGATTGGGGAGCCCCATATCAGTGGAGGCCGAGATTGCGGAAGTATCATTTAACATTGATACAGCGATTCCCTTGGGCTTCATTCTCACTGAATTGGTCACAAATTGTCTGAAACACGCCTTTCCGGATCACGGGAAAGGAAAAATAAATATATCATTGAGACCATTGAACAATGAAAATTACGAGTTGATCGTTGCAGACGATGGAAGAGGATTACCAGATGGCATAGACCTTGAAAACCCCGTTTCATTGGGGCTTGAACTGGTGAATATATTCGTGGACCAGTTGACCGGCAAAATGGAAATATCCTGTGAAAAGGGCGGCACGGAAGTTCGTGTCAACTTCACGGGGAACACGAGACGACTGATTTGAGTCGCTCTATTAAAAGTCTTTAATATCACCCATTCTTTATGCCAAGCTCACCTGTTGACCAGGAAATCCTCAGTTTCAAGAGGCGCAAAACCTTTTCGTCATTGCGAGAGCCCGTTCCAAGGGCTCGTGGCAATCTCATGGTTTAGACCATGTAGTTATTGTTTTCGATACGATTCCTAATTTTCCCGAGATTCCCACGTCGCTTCGCTCCTCGGAATGACCTTTCCATTACGGTTGTTATTTATGCGACCTTGTTTTACTTCTGCTCTGTTACACGCCCTAGAACGAGTAGCCGCTAATAACCGAGGTATTGCGTTGACCATAAGAAATTAATTGACATCAAATCAATCAATGTACAAAATATGAGTTAATCAGGGGTATTGTAGAGTAATTAACAAACCAAACTAATCCCAAAAATATTGCAGAGTCATGAAAACTGAAGAAAGGACGGCTAGGAGGCTCTTCGCGCTGGCGGGCGTGGGAGTAAATGGCGGTAATTCTTGGGATATTCAGGTTAATGACGATCGATTCTATGCCAGAGTCTTGGACCAGGGGGGCCTTGGCCTGGGAGAGTCCTATATGGACGGCTGGTGGGACTGTGATCAGGTGGACGAGCTGATTTGCAGGATCCTTAAGGCCAGGCTATATTCACAGGTCGGGCTTAGTCTGAGGCTTATATGGCCGGTAATCAAATCAAAATTTCTTAATTTACAGACAAAGCGGCGATCCAAGAAGGTCGCAGTAGAGCATTACGATCTTGGGAATGATCTTTTTGGAGCATTCCTGGATCCATACAGGCAATACAGTTGCGCTTACTTCCATAACGGGGAAAGCCTGGAAGCAGCGCAGATCAACAAAATGAGGCTCATTGCCGATAAGCTTAATGTTGAGCCCGGAGACCAAACCCTGGATATTGGATTCGGTTGGGGAGGGTTGGCGAAATTTCTCGCTGATGAATATCATTGCCGGGTCACTGGGGTTAATATATCAAAGGAACAGGTGGGATTTGCAAGAGACTTTTGCAATGGCTCCAATGTGGAGATACATCTCAAGGATTATAGGGAAATAGATGGGCAGTATGACAAAATAGTCTCAGTTGGGATGTTCGAGCACGTTGGCGCCAAGAACTACAGGGAATTCATGGAGGTAGCCGAAAAAAAACTAAAGGATGACGGTTTGTTTCTTCTTCATACAATAGGAAGAAATGAGTCATCAGAATCCTGTGAACAATGGATCGAAAAGAACATATTTCCCAACAGTATGCTCCCCAGTTTGGCTCAGATAAGCCAAGCAGCGGAAGGCCAGTTCATGATAGAGGACCTCCATAATCTCGGGCCCCACTATGAAAAGACATTACTTGCATGGCGCTCGAGGTTTCAGGAGCGTTGGCCGAGCCTGGCTGATAGGTACGGTCCGAGGTTCAAGCGCATGTGGGATTATTATTTGCTGGCTTGCGCCGGAGCATTCAGGGCAAGGGACATCCAATTGTGGCAGATAGTTCTCACGAAATATGGTAGAGAACAGCCCCATGTGAGAGTCGTGTGAAAAACGGAGGGCCTGGGTCCGGACCCTTTTGGCCCTCCACAAATATGTTATTGGAAATAATAACGACTTCTTGCGCCTCATTTTGAACAATCGGGCGCTTTTATTTATTCTGTAGCCACCTTTGTTCCACAATCAGAACAGAATTTCGCGTCTGCTTTTACTGACGCGCCGCATTTTGGACACGCGGCTTGCATCTTCTTTCCACACTCAGAGCAGAACTTTGCCGAAGCAGGGACCTTGGCCCCACACTCAGTGCAAAACACCGCGCCTGCCGCTCCTTGGGTTTGCGGTTGCTGAGGCGCCTGTTGTTGTCCCTGGCCCGTCATACTGGAAGCCATAGCCCCGGCCATCTGCTGGCCCATTGCTATCCCGGCGCCCATGCCCATGAAGTCTCCCGCGCCGCCGCCTGCCTTTGCCGCGTCCGTAATTGCAGACGCGGTTTGGAACTGGGTGTATTTGCCCATGTCACCAATTACGCCCATCTGGGACCTTGTGTCTATCATCTTCTCCACTTCCGGCGGCACTGAAATATTCTCTATGATAAATCTCGAAAGCGCTACACCATAGTCTTGGAACTCAGGGGCCATAAATTCACGCGCGGTGTCGCCGATGTCCCTATAGTTTGCAGCCAGGTCCAGGGCCGCGATCTTGGATTTACCGAGCATGTCCGTGAAAGCCGAGATGATCATACTGCGCAACTGACCCTCTATCTCACCTGTGGTAAACTGGCCGTCCGTTCCAACTACCTCTTTTATGAAGACCGCGGGCTCTGTTACTCGAATTCCGTAGGTACCGAAGGCCCTTAGCCTTACCACGCCGAAATCACTGTCCCTCATCATAACAGGATTCTTTGTGCCCCATTTCAGATCAAGGAAGTTTCGAGTGCTTATGAAATAAACTTCAGCCTTAAAGGGCGATTCAAAACCGTATTTCCATGATCGCAGGGTGGTCATGACAGGCATGTTCTGTGTGCTGAGACTGTAAAGCCCGGGCTGAAAGACGTCTGCTATCTGTCCCTCGTTTACGAATACCGCGGCCTGTCCTTCTCTCACAGTGAGTTTGGCCCCCATTTTTATCTCATGGTCCTGATCAGGGAAACGCCATACAAGTGTATCTCCTGTATCATCCAACCATTCGATCACATCAATGAGTTCGCTCTTGACAAAATCCCATATTCCCATAGTTTTCTCCTGTGGTTTAAAGCGTCTTAACCAAGATCGGATGCGCTGGACCGGCCCATCTGTGGGACGCTGTGTTTATAAAATCACACGTGATGTATTTCACAAAATAAAATTCAACCAAAAAACAATTATACAAAATGTGCCTTTGCCGGCCAAGTTCGCGTTGCATTAAATCCGCGAGGCGCCTGGCGGCGGCATTAGAAGGGGCAAAATAAATTGGATTCCGAATTGGCGCAAAAACGCCTTAAATTTGCTCATTTTCCATATCTTAAAGAAAACCTGATCAATATTCGTAAACAAAGGGCGTCAAAGATAAAAGTCCTGGACATGGGTTGTGGGCCCGGCAATATGGCTGAGTATTGTGAGATGGGTCTTGATCTCCATTGGATAGGGGTGGATCTTTGGACCCATCAATTGGACCAGGCCAGGGAAAAGGACTGCTATGAAGGGCTTGTGCAGGCTAATCTGGTGGATGGCCAGCCTTTTGCCTCATCAGTGTTCCACGTGGTAATATGCAATGAGGTGCTGATGTATCTCCCTAATGTGGAAGAGATACTGGGAGAGATACACAGGGTACTGGCGCCCGATGGGGTAACATTCATATATAATCCAATCAGCCACGCTCCGAACGCGGCTTGGACATTCAAAAAATTTGTTAGGCTTTTCCACAAGTCCAGTGACGCAATCACCTTCGACACGCCAGGGAATTGGAAAAAGGCGAAAAGGCCCAGTAGGATATCATTTTTCTCAATGGATTCATTGAAATCCCTAATAGAAGACGCCGGTTTTGAAATAAAGGATGTGACAGGCTTTAGGCTATTCAGGAACAGACTAAGATTATTGAGAAACCTTGAAGACTTTTCATTATACAGGAACGCGATCAAGGGTATCACTTCAAAGTTCCCGAGCCTGGCCACTGACCTGATGGTTGTCGGGAAAAAGAAATCCTGAAGCCATTCCAATGGCGCAGAATGGTAAAGTCTGGTTTGAACAGTTAATGATTGTGGGGCAAATGGGCTTCATCTCTTGATTTCAATTTTTTGGTAGAACACGGCCTCTTTATCTGAAAGCTCACCTTCAGAGATCTGCTTTCTGATGCGATCCAAATCGATTTTCCTC
>CAZFJT010000318.1:0-4675 GCA_964519135.1 uncultured Syntrophales bacterium
CCCGCTAGCTTGCCTTTCTCTGTAACGGGCAGCACTACGATCTTGTTTCTGTAAATAGTCTTTAGAGCGTCCATTATGTCCGCGTCCGCGTCAATGGTTCCCCTTACCTTAAGCATTGCGTCTTTAATCGGTAAGTTTGAATTCTTGATCACTCTCGCCTTGAACTTTGCCTCTGTCTCATCAAGCTCTGGAGCGTCAGCCTCTGCAAACGCAACTGATGATGTCAGCGCCTGGAATTTGGCCCCTAGTCCTCCAGCCAGCTCAGGTATTAAAATGCCCAAGATCCCTTTGAAATCCAGGATGCCTGCCAGGTCTCCATTTTCATCAAGCACAAGCGCGGTTCGATGCCCGGCTTCTGTACATTTGCCGGTCTCAACTTCGCAATACACTGACCTCAGTTTCAGCGCGGCCTCCTTCAAAGGGTCCGTGATTTTAACGGTTGCGCAATCCCCTATGGGTATCATCAAATCTTTTACTGTCTTTTGGCCTTGAGCCATATTTTCCTCCAATAATCCGACCGCTTAATAAAACCATATCCTGGGCGCGTTTGAACACTATGGCGTCATTGGGTCAGTTTCATTTTTTCACTTCGAATTTTCCACATATAATTACCGGGACCAAGTGGGAAAGTCGAATAAATAATCGACTATTGGTCCCAAATCTATTTTTATTCATGTATTACGGTCAAGTCAACTTTAATCTATGTTTGTACAACTTCCTTTCCCATATCTTAAAAAATCGGAATTTCAATTATGAAAACCGAATTAGTCCAAACCTAATGATAAGCTAATATACGAGTGATTTTCAATAACTCAAAGAGAGAGTTGATTCAAGAGAGTAGCACCATTTTAGAGATAACCTCAGAATAAATGAGGATACTTGTCTGGAGAAACAGGCTTAAGGCTTGTATAAACAAGCGCTTTTAGACTTTGGGGGAAATTTTTTTTCACTTAAGACTGGAAATCAAATTTCTCACAGGATAGGGGACGGAGTTAATGTCAAATATCATCTGAAGGATCCTTGAAAAGGGTGAGATAGCGCTAATGTTAGAGGCGTTAAATATAGCAACCCTTGGCGAGAACAATCCCAACCAGGAATCATAAAATCCCGGCTATGCTTTGATTCCCCAGCTTCGGTTCTCATGGTGGTCGAATGACATACAAAGCCTTTTTTGACGGCTCCTGCTACAACAACACCTGTGGAATCGGCTTTTTCATCCTCAACTCCTCAGGTTACATTATTAACAAAACTTCCAGGTTCTGCGGCAGGGGGGACGCGCTGAACGCCGAGTACCTAGCGTTTATCTCTTTGCTTCAAAAGCTGGTGGACCTCAAGGTGGAGCGAGTTATCATATATGGTGACTCCCAAACCGTGGTCCGCCAAGTCATGGGTCTGGTCAATACCCGCAAGACCAATCGCTTCTTGCCCATAATCAGGCAGGCAAGGATGATACTCGCGGATAAGCCCTGCTGGAGAGTAAACTGGATACCAAGGAGACAAAACGGCCTTGCGGACGCGCTGGCCACTGAGGGTCTTTACAATAGGGAATGCGCGTAAGCCGGATGTCACAACACTGGAATGATCGGTTTTGAGATAAATATTTTTAGGGGCCGGTTGCCTGGTTCTGTTATTTCCGAGACCTTATGGATTATTCCTGTGACACCAGCCACTCCATGGCTTCTTCCTCGGTTTCGAATGTGGAAATCTCAAATGGAGCGTAAGGCCTTAGAAAGTCCACTATATGCTTTCTGAAGCCTTGGACTCCAACAACCGCGTTAGCCTTAATTAAATTCCCTATGGTCCTGCCCGCTTTTCTGTACATCGCCAAGGTCTCTTTTGACATTGGACTACCGCCTGTCCTGGCGATTACCAATAGTTTGTTCCGGCCATCTAATCCCAGCATATTAATCTCTTGTGTTATTTTTTCCAAAACTTTTGGATACAGGTCTTTCTCAAGCCCACTAAAATCCAGGGTCAATATGGACTTACCCTTATAGTCAGTCCAAATCATGCGATTACTCACATCCAAGTCCATTTACTCCTCCCCAAAAGCTAGGCCTTTTATAAAGGCGGTTGTGACGCTCTTGCGTCGGTGGAAGTGGAAGGGACCTCACTCTATTGAAATCGTAACAAAATTACTGCATTTGCTAACCAGTTACCATTATATCTGATGATAGTGCGTTCCTAAAGAAATAGTCAAATATGGTCTTCCATAATTTCAGGAACTTCTATTGTCGCGATTGTGAGCATATGATATTTAGCCTGTTGTTAGTCTATTTGTGGCCCGCGCTTGATTTCAGTAGCTTCAAAGACGTTTTTTATTATTGGGAAGATTATTTATGGTCAATAAAGCCCGGCGGGTAATGAACAATTCAAGCAAGGCCCGCTTCAACGCATTCTCAGGTGTATTCACCCCCACTGTGCTCACTATACTGGGATTGATCCTATTTCTGAGACTAGGTTGGGTTGTAGGCCAGACAGGCCTGCTCGGGGCTTTAATAATTATTGCCCTTGCCAACTTCATCTCAATGATCACAGGACTGTGTCTCTCTTCTATCGCCACCAACATGTACGTGAGGACAGGCGGGCTTTACTACATGATCTCCCGCACCCTCGGTTTGGAGATAGGTGGCGCCATAGGCATTCCTTTGTATCTTTCTCAAGCCATTTCAGTGGCCTTTTACATCATAGGATTCAGCGAGGCCCTGACCGCCACTTTTCCCACACTGGACCCAAATCTAATCTCAACTGCAGTACTCTTGATATTCGGAATCCTTGCATTTCTGGGCGCTGATTTTGCAATGCGCATACAGTACTTGATACTTGCCGTGCTAATGTCGGCTATCGCGTCGTTTTTCCTTGGAGGATGGGGCGATTGGACAAGACCTGAAATGTTTTCACAGGGAACTGGGGACGTAACTTTCTGGGTAGCGTTTGCAATCTTCTTCCCTGCGGTTACGGGCATCTCCGTCGGGGTGAGCATGTCCGGGGATCTCAAGGACCCTGTAAAGGCCATTCCAAAAGGAGCGCTTTGGTCCATAGGTTTTACGGCCTTGATCTATTTCGCGTCGGCGGTCTGGCTGGCCTTTCACGCTCCAAAAGAAGATCTCATCTCCAATAAACTCATCATGTACGATATAGCCGCATGGCCTGAACTTGTCTTGCTGGGCATCTGGGCCTCAACCCTGTCATCAGCCCTTGGAAGCATGGTGGCCGCTCCAAGGACATTGCAGGCAATTGCCACTGATGAAGTATTGCCGAGCTTCTTCAAATCCCAGTTGGGAAGCCCCACTGAACCAAGGGCCGCGGTTCTTGTGACCGCCGTAATAGCCCTGGTATTTATCTGGATGGGAAACCTGAACTTTGTAGCCCCAATTATTACAATGTTTTTCCTTAACACCTACGGAATGATCAATCTCACCGCGGCTATTGAGACAATAGTCGGAAATCCCAGCTTCAGGCCCAGTCTCAAGATACACTGGTCAATGTCATTAATAGGCGCAATAGGATGTTATGGAGCAATGTTCCTTATCAATACTCCAGCCACCATACTGGCCATGATCTTGAGTTTCGGGGTGTTCCTGCTGCTTAAAAGACGATCTCTTGAGCAAAACTGGGGAGATGTGGGGGGTGGCGCGTGGTTCTCCCTGGCCAGGTTCTCCATTTTCAGACTAGAAGAGCACCGATGGGAACCCAAGAATTGGAGACCGAACATCATAGTATTCACAGCCCTTAGAGAAGGAATAGACCCTTTGTTGGATATCGGGGGATGGCTCAGTCATGGCCATGGAATTGTGTCATTTCACCACTTGCTCATCGGAGATTATACCGAACTTGCGTCAAAGGGGTTGCGTGACGCCTCCAGGAAACAATTGAGGAAGCATGTGTCTGAGAGAAAAGGAGAGATCCTGTCAGGAAGCAGTGTAAGCAGGAATTTTGAGGATGGGGCGCTATCCACATTGCAAGTTTATGGAATCGCTGGGATAGAGTCTAACGCCGCCCTATTCGGGTGGGGCGGGAATAAGGAGGCTAGAATCAATCAAATGGGGCTGGCCAATAAGATACTCGCGTTAAACAAATCCGCGGTTTTCCTTAAATATAGCGAATACAGAGGATTCGGGGACATGAAGACCATGGATATATGGTGGAGGGGTCGGGACAAGAACGCGGATCTTATGCTCCTATTTGCCTACATAATCTCTCAATCTTCCCAATGGTCAGGCGCGAGAATAAGGCTCATCAGGGTGATTGATAATGAAAAAGGTGAACAAGGGGCTTATGAGAGCCTTTCCAAAACGCTTTCTTGGGTGAGAGTCACTGCTGAACCCAAAATAATAATCAGAGAGCAAGGTCAGTCTTTTTCCGAAGTACTGGCAAAAACGAGCATTGAAACTGATCTGGTCTTTCTTGGATTAGCCAGACCGGACCCTGAGAAGTCCGAAAAGATGGTGGATCTGATGGACCTGAGCCTTGGATCCATTGGCGCGGCTTTGATCGTCAGGAGCGGTGAGAAGGAAGAGATCCTGGACAGTGAAAACATGCGCTAAGCCTAACATCTCTTATGGAGCGCTTTAAGTCTTTACGTCATTTTTTACACTTGAATGCGGTCCATGGAAAATGTAGCGTTGATTAAATCATAATCGAGAAGTATATCTCATCCCCGAGTATTGCATTT
>CAZFJT010000319.1:0-4666 GCA_964519135.1 uncultured Syntrophales bacterium
GGGCTGGATATCCTGAATGGAGAAGTCATGACAGGCGATCGTGCGCGGAACGGAGTCCTTGGGCGACAGCGAATTCAGGTAATGCTAAGGTTATTCCAGGAGGATTTTCTTTTATATCAATTTCGGCCCTTCTTTGAGGCAGGTTGATTTACTAACGGCTCTGACGCCAGGATAGGCTGTGAATGGCTTCTATCACCCCATGATTATAAAGTTTTTGGGGATGGGACCGGGGAGGCTTTTTTTATAAAAAGGGTCTCCCCGGAAAACGCTTACAAAATCTCCTACCAGACCAAAAGGAAATATATGGTAGCCATGATAAGAGAAACTATTGTCACTGGTGTGCCGTGCTTCACAAAATCTATAAAGGTTATTTTGTGACCGGATTTCTCTGCTATACCGACTGTAATAACATTTGCTGATGCGCCGATGATGGTGGCGTTTCCACCGAAACACGCGCCTACGGCCAGCGCCCACCACAGGACCATGGAATCCGCCGCGCCTGGTATGGTCTCGCTCAACAGCGCCACAACAGGAAGCATTGTAGCTGTAAAAGGAATATTGTCCACTATAGCGGACAGGATCGCTGCAGACCACATGATAAGCACAATAGCCACCACAAGGTCACCCTTACACACCGCCATGATCCAATTGGCCAGATATTGAAGGATTCCGGTTTCTTCAGCCGCTCCAACTATGATGAAAAGCATTATGAAGAAAACCAAGGAAGGCCACTCCACATCATGCTCAAGCACATGGACTATATCCGTTTTGTTAAGGATCAGGATTAACGCTCCTCCAAGCAACGCAGCCACGCTCACATCCATATGGAACACACCATGGAGCATGAATAATATTATAACTCCGAACAATACCGAGCCGCCTATGTATAGAATCCTCGTGTTGCTGATGCTGTATTTTTCTTTCATGAACTTGGCCATGGCCTCAACATCTTTAACTTCTGCCGCGTCATAGGTTTTTCCATAATAAAACTTTGTGTAAAAGATCTGCATAACCATGACTATGGCCACCAGAGGACCAAGGGTAACCACAAATTCATTGAAGGTGAGACCCGCGTATGAGCCTATCATTATATTGGGAGGGTCACCTATCAAGGTGGCTGTTCCTCCAAAATTCGACGCCATAATCTCCGGCATGAGCAACGCGAACGGAGGGATACCCAATATCAGCGCCAGTTCTATGGTTACCGGAGTCAGCAGTAGCATGGTGGTAACATTGTCTAGAAATGCGCTAAGTATTGCCGTCACAACACACAGGACCGCAGTAAGGATAAAGACCCTTCCGCCTGTCATCTCAAATGACTTGTACGCTATCCATTGAAACACGCCCGATTCCTTCAAAACCCCGACAATTATCATCATTCCCATAAGGAGGAATATGACGTTCCAATCAACGGACATCATGGCCTGCTGAAACGTAAGCAGCTTGTAAGATGGATCGAAATAACCCACTGTGTGCGTTATCGCGAGCACCGCAGCCGCGCCCAGCATGGCGGCAAGTGTGCGGTGAACCAACTCACCCGCGATAAGAACATAAATTCCTACCAATACCAAAAGGGCGATCCAAAACGCAGGACCCTGCTTACGAGCCAATTTAAGTTCAAAATGGGACTCGAATTCGTGGATCCCCTTTTCGTTGACTCCTTCATCGTTTATTGGAGACAGTATCACTGTATTGGAGGTTTCAAAGGAGGGCCTGCCCACCCTCACCTCCCAATTTCCTTTGGAAATCACCTCTGGGCTATCGTGAATCGTCGCCATAAATAGACCTTCGTGGTCAGTGACGAGCCCATGGGAAGCCGCGCCATGTCCCCCGGCTTTCTTGCCTGGATCCACATGATAGGGTTTTCCATCAAGAAAGACATTCACATGCGCGTCCGCGACAGGATTTCCGACTTTATCCTCCACTTTACCATGTAAGTACAGAATGGCTCCAGTGGAGGCTTCCTTTGCCAATGCGCTCGAGACCGAAATCATTAGGAACGCTAGAATTATTGTTAAAATGATAAGTTTTCTCATACCCATATCCTTCATAATCATTTTATGGTCTAGTTTACCGGGCCATATTCAAACTCTGTTGGATTTGAGCCATAGTTTTACCGGTGAAGGTACCGGTCAATCCAAGACCGCTCTTCTGGTTCCGGCTCGTCAAAGAGTATGGACGCAACCTTATTAAATATGTCAGAGAGCTTTATCATACCAATGAGCTTGCCGTCTTCCATGACGGGAAGTTGTGAAAGCCCTTTATTGGTCATGATGTCCAAAGCGTCCAAGATATTGTCGTCAGGGGATAACCTAGCTGAGAAGTCAATAACCAGGTCCGACACCGGACCAGCGGCCTCGTCCAGGTTGCAGGCCTTATCAGGATTGTCGCATAGGTAGCGGACGTTTCGCAAAAGATCCGTGAGTCTAATAAAACCCAACAGGTCGTAATTGTCGTCGAGAACCAACGGTGTAGAGTGACCGTGGACTATCTTCTTCTCTTCAGAGAGAATCCTGAGAATACGAATCGCGTCCCGAATGGGGGCGTTCGCTCTCAATTGAGGCCACTGATTTTTGCTGATCATCAGATTCCGCACTAATGTTGATCGCGGCATTGATACCCTCCATTTTTACATAAGTGTTTTGAACTCGATTTTTTTTGCAAAATTTAAGCTTGTTCATTGATCTGGGCGCGTCCGAGATTTAAAGGCCAAAAAATTACAGTCAGCCCATGGACGCGTGGACACAGGATCTACCCAAATATAATTGGGCGATCTTGCGTCCATTAACCAATGATGTTTTGATTAAATCATTTGGGGATTGAAATCGGCATTCCCATAATCGGCCAGATAACCGCTACCGCAATACCTACTACTATCATTAGTATCACACTCGCAGGGATACCCCATAAAAAGAACTCTCCACTTGTGAACTGTTTTGATTCGTACGCAATAGCGTTAGGCGCTGCGCCGACCAATAAAAGAAACGGCATGCCGGCCACAACCAATGACGAAAACAAGATCACCTCAGGCGCGACTCCCAAGTAGGGCGCTATCACGAGAGCCACCGGCAAAGAGATCGCTATGGCCGCTACGTTCATAATGAAATTGGTCATGAGCATTACGAAAAACGCGATACTCATTATGAATACGAACCCTCCGGATTCTTGGAACATTGCCAGCCACTTCACAGCCAACCATTTCGCGGCGCCGGTCTCCCAAAGGCAGAATCCAATGCTCATCGCTCCCGCGAAAAGCAGGATAATGTTCCATGGAATCTGCTCAAGATCTTCTATACTGAGGATCTTGAATACAAAGAATAATATGGTGGAAGTTAGAATAATGGCTGTTTTATCCACTGGTTGCAAAGCCGGTATAAAAGAGCGCATAGACATCACCAGTATCGCGCCACCTATGATAATAAGGGCCAAGATCTCTGTTCGAGTTATTCCGCCCAGATCCGAGTGCAAATCCCTGGCCTTTTCTCTGAGTCCGGGTATGGTCTTTTTCTCAGGTCTGAAAAAGATCATGAAGAATCCCCACAGCACAAATACCATGATCCATCCTATAGGGAACATGTAATAACTGATCTCAAAGAAGGTGACGTCCTGTTTTACTATCTCCTTGTAAAAACCAAGAGCCACCGCGCCCCGGGCCGCGCCCAGGAGAGTAACAATACTGCCTGCGCCGGCAACATAGGCCATGCCCAAAAACAAGCCTTTACCAAACTTCGTCTGCTTATGGTCTTCTCCGTATAATGAGTATATCGCCAGCAGTAGTGGATATATTGTGGCCGCCACAGCGGTGTGAGCCATGATGTGAGTCAGGGCCGCTGTGACCACAAAGGCCCCGAGATAGATCATGCTCGTCCTTTCACCCACAACCATCAACATCCTGTAAGCAAGCCTCTTGGTCAGACCTGTCTTTGTGAAGACCATGCCAATGACAATCGACGCGAAAATGAATAGCACCGACGGGTCCATAAAGTCTGTAAAAGCCCGCTTTGCCGGACGGATAAGAAAAAGAGCCTGTAAGGCGCCTATGGCCAAACTTGTGACGCCTATGGGCACAACTTCAAACACCCACCAAGTCCCTGCAAGTAGAAAGACCGCCAGAGCTAGCTTGCCTTCCCTTGTGAGAACAAAACTCTTTCCCATGGGATCCACTGCGTCGGACCATGGTGGAGATAAGTAAACAGCCGTAAAAAGCGCCACTCCAGTAAGCATAAATACAACCCGCTTCCAATCAAAGGGCGCGGAATTGGAAGCGATAGTGTTTTGCGTTGTCATATTACCCACTCCTGAACGGAACTTGTCTGCTGATCCCTGAATATCAGAGACTGCAAGACATGATCTCTTCTCCCAGCACGTCAAATGCGTCGATCAGCCTTAGCATGCCGGTAATCTCGTCGCCGACGGTTACAAATAGAGACACCTCGCCTCCAACTATCATGCGATGAATCGCGTCCGCTATCGCGCCGTCTCCATCAACCACAAGGTCCTTTCGCAAACCTTCGGCCACATCTCTGACCATTGTCTTGGTAGCCTTCGCGCACAGATCTTGAAACGAGCCTTCCCATAAGCCGAAATGTTTACGCATGAACGTGACGAACTCGCCGCTCAGACCGAAACGGCGCATACTCTTGACATCGCCTATTTAACCATACTA
>CAZFJT010000320.1:0-4665 GCA_964519135.1 uncultured Syntrophales bacterium
ACCAAGCGGCGGTTGCTAGTAGCTTGGTCTTAGTAGCTTGGTCTTAATATCATGACTTTTTATGGAACGTCCGCTTCTTAGGCAGGGCGACATTAAAAATTACCTTTTTAGGGGACGCCCTTGTTTCAAGGGCGATTCTCTTTTGTAGGGCTCGATGGTCCTTCTGCTCTGTCAAACGCTCCTGATAAGGGACAATGAAAACATGAAAAGAAGAAAGTTTTTCACAAAGATGATGGGGGTGATCTACGGTCTTATAGGTTTCATAACCACCTTGGGTCTAGTAAAATTTGTCTCTCATTCCAGGGCATCAGGGAAAAGGGCGCCTATAAAACTGGAGGATCTGGAGGCAATAAGATCCGGATCTTTAGAACATTTCCCTGATTCAGGCGCGTGGGTGATTAAAGGCGATAAACAAGAAGATACAAAGGTGTTTGACGATAAGTGCGTTCACTTGGGATGTAAGTACAAGTGGGACAGCGCGCGGGACCGGTTCCATTGCCCGTGCCACGGCAGTGAATTCAGCAAGGATGGAGAGCGTCTCAAGGGGCCGGCAAAAGGCCCACTTAACAGATTATATTTGAAGAATAGTGGAGGAGATCAAGCAATACTGACGGGCAAACCATAGTTTTGATATGTCCAGAGCGTCTTTCTCTAAACTGATACTACATCTTCATCCAAATACATTGCCCGAGGATTCCGCGTCCATATATTTCACCTGGTGCCTTGGGGGATTAAGCGTTCTGGCCTTTTTAATAGAGCTGATCACGGGATTCTTACTACTTATACACTATATTCCCACCTTATCCAAAGCATACGCAAGCGTTCAGTACATTACCCATGTTGCGCCGTACGGGTTCCTTATAAGGAACATCCATTACTGGGTAGGACAATTTATGATCGCCCTGGTAGTTCTGCACATGATACGCGTATACTCCACAGGGTCTTATAAGGCGCCCAGAAGTTTCAATTGGATCATTGGCGTGGCTTTGCTGGTATGTTCAATTATGGTTGATTTTACCGGCTATGTCCTGGTTTGGGATGACAGAAGCCTATGGGCTTGGACAATCGCTCGAAATCTCGCAAATGAAACTCCACTGATCGGCGAATTTGTGAGCGCGATTCTCTTTGGACCTGAACCTGTAAGTGACGTTTCGATCATTCGGGTTTACGTATGGCATGTGGTTTTTTGGCCTTCTATTATAACCTTGTTAATGTTTTGGCATTTTTGGAGAGTCAGAAAGGACGGAGGAATCTCCAGACCTTTATAAAAGTTTGATCATACGCGCCTTGATTACTAACCTCATTAAAAGGAAAGAGTGGCGGGTGTTGCATCCTTTAGGGAGGTTAAATCATGGAACCTGAAACAATAATAAACGAGCCCTACTATCCAACGTTCATAATACCTGGGATAAAACAAGTAATAATATTGTCGATCGCGCTAACCGCGTTGGCGGCTGCTATGGAAACCTCTGTGTCAGCCGCGGGCAAAGGTTTTGATAACTCTAAATACGCAATTGTTTTAAATAAATATGTTGATGACAAGGGCATGGTGGACTACAAGGCGCTCAAGGCCAACCGCGAAGAGCTGGACCGTTACAATGAATCAATTGCCGCTATTGATCCTCAAGATTTTGCCAAGTGGTCGGATCAGGAAAAAATCGCCCTTCTTATAAATGCGTACAACTCGCTCACATTGAAAGCCATTATCAACAACTATCCAATAAAAAAGTCCCTATTCAATCCTTCAGCTTACATTTATCCCAGCAACAGTATTCGCCAAATCTCAGGGGTTTGGGATGAAACAACCCATGAAGTTATGGGCAAGGAAATGACCTTGGATCACATAGAGCATGAAATATTGCGCAAGGATTTCAACGAGCCTCGCATACACATGGCATTGGTCTGCGCGGCAATGGGATGTCCGATACTCAGGAATGAACCTTACACAGGAGAAAAGCTGGAAGAGCAATTGGAGGATCAGAGCCGGCGATTCATGAATAACCCGGCGAAATTTCGAATAGATAAAGAATCCTCGGTTGTTTATCTTTCTTCCATATTCAAGTGGTTCGGGTCCGATTTTGTAAAAAAATATCCTGTGAAGAACCAATTTAAAGGTCCCAATGAGACTGTTTCATCTGTATTGAAATTTGCAAGCTCTTATTTGACCGATGATGATGCGAATTACTTGAAAGAGGGAGACTATTCGATTGAATACCTTGACTATGACTGGTCGTTGAATGAACAGAATTAAACTTAGGGGACTCCTATGGAAATGGAAAATAGAAACCCAAAGGCGCACTCGCAAAAAGGTTATATTAAGATTGTTGTCCTTGTCGCGCTGGCGATTCTCATAGCAGCGGTATTGCTGCTTTTCCCAGTGAGACAGTACATTGTGGACCTCCTTCAATGGACGGAAAACCTCGGCTCAACCGGTCCGGTGGTGGTCGTGGTCATTTACGTTTTAGCCACAGCGCTATTTATGCCCGGTTCGGTGATAACACTGGGAGCGGCCTTTATCTTCGGCCTCTTTAAGAGTGTTATCATAGTTTCCATAGGGTCGACCCTTGGGGCGTGCCTTGCCTTTCTAATCGGCAGGACCATCGGCAGGGATTGGGTGGCTTCAAAGGTTAGGGGAAGCGAGAAATTCTCCGCAATAGATGACGCTGTGGGAAAGGAGGGATTCAAGATAGTTTTCCTATTGAGACTGAGTCCCATATTTCCGTTTAATCTTCTGAATTACGCTCTGGGCTTAACTGATGTTCCATTCTGGAGATACGCGATCGCCTCGTGGATCGGGATGATCCCTGGAACGATAATGTACTGTTACATAGGTTCAGCGGCAAGGTCTCTTACCCAGGTGGCTGCGGGAGAGGTTGTAAAAGGCGGCATGGCTACACAGGCCCTGTTCTGGGTTGGTCTTATAGCCACCATAATTGTGGCCTTGCTTGTGACAAGGATTGCTTCAAACGCTGTTAAACGGGCGGGAATTGTTGGAGAGGCTGAAAACGGGGCCAATTCCGAAGAGAAACCCAACAAATATCCTGACGGCCCTGTGGAAATGATACCTGATGACGAGCATAACAGGGAACTCCTTAGAAACACACATCCGGAAAATTGGGTAAATCCAGAGCCGGCTGAAAAGTACAATCTTGTGGTAATCGGCGCTGGAACGGCCGGATTAGTGACAGCAGCGGCCGCGGCCGGCCTGGGCGCGAAAGTCGCGCTTGTGGAGAGACATCTAATGGGAGGGGATTGCCTGAATGTGGGTTGTGTGCCATCTAAGGCAATCATAAGATCTTCAAGGGTTTACTCTGAAATAATCAATGCCGGAGAATATGGAGTTAAGATCCCGGACGGTGTGGAGGTGGATTTTTCCGCGGTTATGGAACGCATGAGAAGGCTCAGAGCAAAGATCAGCCCCCATGACTCGGTAGAGCGTTTCAAAGATCTCGGAGTGGATGTATTCCTAGGACAAGGTGAATTTACAGGCCCGGATACAGTAAATGTGGCCGGCAAAACATTGCGTTTTAATAAGGCCGTTATAGCCACAGGCGCCAGGGCTGTTGCGCCCAATATCAGCGGGTTGCAAGAGGCCGGGTACTTAACCAATGAAACTGTGTTTTCCCTTACTGAGAGACCAGAGCGTCTTGCAGTGATTGGAGGCGGCCCCATCGGATGCGAGATGGCCCAGGCCTTTCAGAGGCTCGGCTCACAGGTTATTCTATTTCACAGGAACTCCCACATTCTGGACCGCGAAGACCAGGATGCTGCGGACATCATACAGAACCGTTTTATTCATGAAGGTGTTGATCTGAAATTAAACTCCAATCCCACTCAGGTGGAGATCAAAGATGGACAGAAGGTTATACACTATGAAATAAATGGAAAAATCGAGTCCTTGGTTGTGGGTGAAATACTTGTTGGCGCAGGCAGGGCCCCTAATGTGGAAGGCTTGAATCTCGAGGCTGTTGGAGTTAACTACGATAAACGGTCCGGAATCCAGGTGGATGACAACCTCAGAACTTCCAATGAGAGGATTTACGCGGCTGGTGATATATGTATGAAATACAAATTTACCCACGCGGCTGACGCGGCAGCTCGAATAGTTATTCAAAACGCTCTGTTCAAGGGGAATAAAAAGCTCAGCGCGCTTACGATACCATGGTGCACATACACTGATCCTGAGATCGCGCATGTGGGTTTGTACGAACATCAGGCCAAAGGCCAGGGAATGGAGATTGACACGTACGCCAGGGATTTGAGTGATGTGGACAGAGCCATAACAGACGGCGAGGACAAAGGTTTTGTTAAGGTCCATGTGAAAAAGGGAACTGATAAGATCCTTGGCGCGACAATAGTGGCGTCCCACGCGGGAGACATGATAAGCGAGATAAGTGTCGCAATGAAGGCCGGAGCTGGGTTGGGCGCCATAGCCAATACCATTCACCCTTATCCAACCCAGGCTGAAGCCATAAAACAAGTGGGGGACGCGTACAACAGGACCAGGCTCACACCATTCCTGAAGAAGGCATTCAAGAAGTGGTTGGACTGGACGCTATGAGAATAGAATTGCTTAAATGTTATCTTTTATTTGCGTCAACTTTTAACTGGAGTTCTATGTGAATCACTATTCTTCCGTATTCCCTGTTCAGGTCATCAAGCCGG
>CAZFJT010000321.1:0-1345 GCA_964519135.1 uncultured Syntrophales bacterium
CAATGAGTTTGTCCTAAAGCCCGCGCATGGAAGCGGTGGTGAAGGAATAATGGTTGTCTCCGGCAGGATAAATGGCAAATACAAAAAAGCCGACGGCATAATAATAAGTGAACAGGAATTGTTTCACCACGCGTTCAATACATTGAGCGGATTGTATAGCCTGGGCGGTCAACCTGACAAGGTTTTAGTTGAATACAAGGTCCAATTCCATCCTTTCTTTAGGGAGATAAGCTACCAGGGGGTCCCTGACATAAGGATAATAGTGTTCCTGGGCGTACCTGTTATGTCCATGATACGCCTGCCCACTAGAATGTCCGATGGAAAGGCGAACCTTCACCAGGGCGCGATAGGCGCGGGGATAGATCTGGTGTCAGGCCGCACAGTGGCCGCTGTTTGGGGCAATGATCTGATAGAACATCATCCTGACACTGAACAACCGGTCATAGGAATAGACATACCCCAGTGGGACGAATTGGTGGACCTTGCGGCCAGGTGTTCTGAAATTACCGAATTGGGTTATCTGGGGGTTGATATTGTCATGGACAAGACCAAGGGACCGTTAATATTGGAGATGAACGCGCGACCAGGGCTTAATATTCAAATTGCCAATAGAGAGGGGCTTCTAAAAAGGCTGGAGCTTGTGGAGCGAGAGGCGCAGGGTCTCGAATCTCTGAATCAGAGATTGGAATTCGCAAGGGAAAATTTTAAATCAAACTTTCTTTGAAAACCAATGCAACAGCAGTTAACCCAACCAGTGTGTTAATGGCCCCGACGCTCATCAGGGCCTTTATATGACTTGATACTATTTTTCTCTAGTGAGATTTTCAAACCAGGCCTGGCTGCCCTGATTATTCCATTGGAGGTATATTGTTTCCATTTTGCCGGGCCCAACTATCCGCGCCTGGCCAAAACCGAATCTGCCAGACCAATGGACTGTTTTGTTGTCATGCCCAATAACACCCACTAATTTTTCCGTCTTTTCCGGGCTCTTGAAATATCCGGAAAACACGCGACCCTGCTGCTTTTCTATCACAGTCTCCGCGTCGGCTTTTTTGAAAATGACATCATCTTTTTCGTCCTTTGAATCATCTTTGCCGACAACCAAGATTGCTGCTTCACTTTGAGTCTTCCATACTCCCACAAGATCAGGGATAGAAGATTCAGAAGACGCGAAAGAGAAAGATATAAAAGTTAATAATACTACTAAAAAACAAACAGATCTCTTCATTCAAGTAACTCCTTTCGAAAATGAACATAATGACCGTAATCTTTTTAATAAGCCGAACCCGTGTGTTTACCCCACAGCCTCCAATGTTCTTTCAAGAGCGGACAGCAGCGTTAATAC
>CAZFJT010000321.1:1355-4653 GCA_964519135.1 uncultured Syntrophales bacterium
GTCTTCCATACTCCCACAAGATCAGGGATAGAAGATTCTGAAAACGCCAAAGAGACGGAAAACAGTGTGAAAATAACGGCTAACAACGTTGTAGATCTTTTCATTCAAATAACTCCTTTAAAGAATGAACAAACTTATCTGAAATTCATGTGTAATTCTTGTAATAAAAATCCAATGATTCCCTGGTGAATTGAATTGCAGGTTTTTCAATAAGCCCGAGCCAATCTTACCCCACAGCCTCCATTGTTCTTTCAAGAGCGGTCAGCAGCGTTAATACATTCTCCTGTCTGCTGTTAAAGCCCATTAGTCCTATTCTCCAAACCTTGCCGGCAAGTTGGCCCAGGCCCGCGGCCATTTCTATATTGTAGTTTTTGAGCAGATGCGCGCTAACAGCCTTTGGGTCTATCCCTTCGGGCGCCAAGGCTGTGGTGAGACTTGGGAGTCTTTTTTCCTTTGGAACATGGCAATAGATTCCAAGCCCTTCAAGGCCCGACCATAGAAGCTCCGCGTTGGCCAGGTGTCTTTCCCATCTGGCCTCCAAACCTTCTTCAGCAACGATCCTCAAGGCCTCCCGCAGGGCATAGTTCATGTTGATCGGAGCGGTGTGGTGATAGGTTCGTTCTGATCCCCAGTACTTTCCAACCATGGTCATGTCGAGATACCAATTGGGTACCTTTGAGCTGCGCCTGTTTAATTTATCTACCGCCCTGGGACCAAAGGTGAGGGGAGCTATTCCAGGGGGGCAGGACAGGCATTTCTGGCTCCCAGCGTAGGCTATGTCAACATGCCACGCGTCAAGAAATACAGGGACTCCACCGATACTCGTTACAGTGTCCAATAGCAACAATGCGTTGAATTCGCGACAGAGCTTGCCGATACCATCCATGGGTTGAAGCGCTCCTGTGGATGTCTCCGCGTGAACCAGCCCCAAGATGGCCGGCTTATGCTTATCCAACTCTTCCCCAATCTCAACAGGACTGAAAACCTCGCCCCAAGGTTTCTCCATTCTGATTACCTCGGCGCCGTACCTTGAGGCCATATCGCACAAGCGCTCTCCAAAATAGCCATTAACTCCAATGAGAACCTTGTCCCCAGGCGAGACCGTGTTAGCTAGGCTCGCCTCCATTGCCGCGCTGCCTGTGCCGCTCACAGGAATAGTGAATTGGTTGTCGGTCTGCCATACGTATCTTAGCAACTCCTGATTTTCTATCATCAAATTGATGAAAGTCGGATCTAGATGTCCCACTTCATTCATGGCCATCGCCTGCAGCACCCTTGGGTGAGGGTTTGACGGCCCTGGTCCCAAGAGAAGCCTTGGCGGCATATTTAGTGGTCCTGCATTAATACGATGGGTTTCATCTACTCTGTGGGTATTGGATTCCATTTTCTCAAGCCTCTCCAAGTCATTTATGTTGGTTTCGCCTTCTAATAATGGTTAACATTGATTGGATATAATCTCAAATAAGGAAATGGTCTTGTTGGGGTCTCTGTGAACATGAAGAGTCAAATGTACAATAAACAGGCGCCAATCTAATTTTGACGCCTGGTAATCATTTATTGTAGGAATCAGGGCCCAAGGACCCGGAAAACTAATTCTTTTTGCCCCATTTAAATTTGCCTGAAGGAGCTTTTGTTTCAGGTGATTCAGCCACCTGGGCTTCTCTTGTGGTCACCTGTGGCTCACGGTCCACATCCAGCTCAGTTTGACCTTGCCCGGGCGCCTTGCCCCATTGGATCCCTTTTTTGCTTGGAGATAAGGCTTTGGGCTCAGGCCCTGCAGTTTCCTGGCTATTCCCCCATGTTATAGCCTTGCGTTTCGGTGGCTCTGGCTTATCCGCGGCCGAGTTTTGACCCCACTTTATTGACTGTCTCTTGTTCTCAGGAGGTTTGGGAACTGAACGCTTTGCGCTTCTGCGAACCCTTGGCTTGTTGGTCCGCTTTGGCTTAGGGGTGCTTCGTGGCGCCACAGATGAGCGTGGTCTGCTCTGGTTGGGCTGATAGGGTGTGACAATCGCGCCCTCGGGCGTTTCAGGCATTGAATTGGGATCCCAATATATTTCAGTTGTCGTTTTCGGGGCCCCTGGTTTAAACATATCTTCAAAGCTCTCCATTGTGTTCGAGGATCTGGAAGCCACTGTTGGCCCGGTATTTTCACGTGTCATCCGCGCCGCGGGTTGCTGGGCGCTAGCATGATAATTTTGTCGGGATGGTTGCTGTGGCATGCCATAGTAAGGATTGGGTTGGGAGGGCTGAACAGGTTGCTGTTGTTGGTAGTAGCTTGCGTATGGATTTGATCCACCTGAAATATACTCGTTGTAATTGCCATAATATGGAGACTGAGCTTGATATTGAGGCTGAGAATATTGTTGAGGCGCAGCGTGATTGTTACCATATCCATGATAGCCGTGCTGTTGGCCATAAGGGACATATGTTTGAGCTTGGGTTGGGTATGAGTTCCCATAATATGTCTGGCTGTGAGCCAAACCGGCCATACCCAGGATCAAGGTTAATATTATTAATAAAATCAGCGACCTTTCCATTACACGCTCCTTGTTTTTTGCGCAATATGACATGTCCGCCTTATGTGGGAAGTCCCTGGTTGAGGAACAATTTGGACAAGCCCAAGACCTAATAATAATGTTAATCACTATTAAATTTTAACGAAAATTTGTCGAAAAATCAAGAGCTTTATAGTATAACTTCAAACCCCTGATTGCGCGCCAAAATAAAAAGTAAAAACCTCGATGTTCCAGAGAGATCAAGAAGATAGAATGCTTTTATCATAAAGGAACTATCACCAACGAGGTGAAAGCATCATGCCATAAGGACTACCGCCATTCAAGTTTGAAGAAGAAAATATGTTTATAACTTGACTAAAATGAATAACATGATTTAAACTGACAAATTATTCACAACGAGTAATAAAATTCCCTTCCCACGCCCCCGTAGCTCAGTGGATAGAGCGACGGATTCCTAATCCGCAGGTCGTGTGTTCGACTCGCACCGGGGGCGCCATTAAAACAAAAAAACCAGTACACTCCGTCACAAGCAGGTGTCGCCAAACTCATCGGCTGCGTCTACTAAATAAACAAGAGTGTTCTGAAAGGCTTTATCCGCACTGGCGTCGACCAGGAGAGATTTAAGGTGTGACTTCGGGGCGCTAAGGAGACAGGCTTATTTTAAACCGGTCAGTTTTTATGCCATAAGGCTCTGCATCCAGGCCACAAGGGTAGGGGGCCGATCTCACTTACCTAGAATTACCTGGCTTAGTTGTTTTATTCCAGCTTCGAGATTGTAC
>CAZFJT010000322.1:0-4613 GCA_964519135.1 uncultured Syntrophales bacterium
ATTGCTATGGTCTGGCACCTGAGCGTCTTTTTTACTCCCAAAGGATAAACACTGCCGCCTTTGATCATTGGATCATTTGCGTGAACAAGGACCTCTCTGCCGTGCACAAGCCCTATCCCAGCGCGAGTGCCTGCGCCATGGACCTTTTTGTCGTACATGTCCTTCGCGGCCAATGGGGCTATCTCAAGCCAGGGGGTATTCCTGTCCAATAGGTGATCGAGCCGATCCTGCACAGGGAGTTTCCCATAGCCTATAACCTTTTGCCTGGCCTTTTCGGATCTTTCATCCCTCGCCCTTTTCAGCTCCTGGTTCAACTCTGTTACCAGTTTCTCCATAGCCTCGTAATTTGCCTTGTATTCTGCGCTGCTCGTATCTATTGAGCTCTCTAGGATATCCATATTCATTACACCTTATATTTCTTCAACTGCTCATCGGCAATTTCCATTCTTGCTCTTTCTGAAGTGGTTCCGGCAATACCCGGGTACTTGGATTCCCTGTACGCCCGCTCCACTGGATTACCCATCACATAGCCCGCTCCGGCCAGGGCTTGCATTGACAGTAAACTAACTTGTTCAGCGGCCTCTGACGCAAATACCTTTGCGCAATTGAGGATTGTCCTGGCTTCCCTATCGCTGGCTGAATAACTCCACGCGGCTCTGTACAAGAGCATCTGGGAAGTCTGATAAGAAGTGAGCATGTCCGCGAATTTGAATCTCACTTCCTGGTGATAAAAAACCGGCTTACCTGCCCTAACATGTGATTCCGCGTGTTTTTTCGCTGAGTACATGGCCCTGTTCATTGTGCCCAGGCAAGCGGCTGTCAGGGCTAGATCCTGCATAAATATCAGATGTTCAAAAACCTTTTGATCATCAAATGGGCCAAGAACCTTATCTGATGGGACTAGGACATCATTCAACTTGATTCCCCCAACCGCGAGACCATTGTAACCAAGAGTCCTGAGCCTCTCTCCCCTTTCAAGGCCCTTCGCGGTCCCTTCAATTATGAAAAAGGCCGGTTTATTATCTATTGCGCCCGCCACCGCGAACACATCCGCTATTGGACCATTTGAAATGAAACTCTTCTCACCTGTTACCAGGTAATGATCTCCATCCTTGATCCCGGTCGTTCTTATTACCTCTTTATCCTTGGGTTCAGGTGGTTCGGATATTGCCACGCAACCTATCAATTCACCGGCTTTGATCTTTTTAAGAACATCCTCTTTCCACGATCCTTCAGCGTATTCGGCTATAAGGCCCCCAAAGAGCCTCGCGCTTGATTCAGCGGCCAACATCGGAGAACCGGATACATTAGCCAGCTCCTCAAGGGCAGGCGCCAGTAAGTTGGTTTGATCTTTGGCGCCTTGACCCAGCGCGACCGATAAATAACCTATGTCTCCCAGTTGTTTTAAAATATCGAGGGTCAGAGACTTGAGTTGATCCAGATCCGCGGTCTCCATATTTTCTATATCAGCCAAAAACTGGTCGCTCTTTAGTGACGCGACCTTGTCCTTTATTACCTTTTCTTCAGTGGTCCATTCGTAATTCATTTTTTTTTATCCCTTTAAAAGACTACATGAGCCGCGATATTAAGACTCTCTGGATATCAGAGGTTCCGCCTCCAATAGGCGCGAGCCTGCTATCCCTGAAAATGCGCTCCAGATCATATTCATGGCAGTATCCGTAACCACCGAGGATCATCATCGCGTCATTAGCGGGCTTAAGGGACCAATCCCCTACCAAGAGCTTGGTGACAGCAGCCTCCAAATGGTTCAACGGCCTGCCTTGTGACTTATACCATGCGATTCTGTAAACCATTGATTTAGCCGCTTCCTGAAATATTTTTATATCGGCAAGTTTGTGTTTAACCGCTTGAAAACTCGATATTGGCCTGGAGAATTGCTCACGTTCCTGCGCGTACCTGGCCGCGCGCTCCAAAACATAGGTCATGGTTCCAACAAAAGGCGCCACCAGAGCGCTCCTATCCCATTCCACAGTCTGCATCGCATACAGGAACGCCGCGCCTTCTTGTCCCAACAAGTTTTCCTCTGGTATTTCGCAATCGTCAAAGACCAGCTCCGCTGTAGGTGAGCTTTTGCATCCCATCTTCTTGAGGTTCCTTGCCGCTGAAAATCCAGGGGTCTTTGTCTCCACTATGAACGCTGATATACCGGCCTGACCTGTGGGCTCGTCTCCTGTTCGGGCGTATACCACGGCAACATCCGCTATTGCGCCGTTGGTGATGAACATCTTGGAACCATTGAGAACCCATTTGTTTCCCTTCCTTACAGCCCTTGTTCTGAGAGAGGCCACATCAGACCCCGCGCCCGGCTCGGTAAGTCCCATGCACCCTACCCATTCCCCGGAAGCGAGTTTGGGAACATATTTTTTTATTTGTTCATCATTACCGTGGACATAGATGGTGTCAGCGCATAAAAAGGTGTGAGCGCCATAGCTCAAGGTTAAGCCTGCGTCCACTCCGGCCTCGGCAAGGGCCTCCGCGGCCAGTACGGTTGTGATCACATCAGCGTCGCTACCGCCCAGTTCTTCAGGGAAATGTAATCCCAGTATTCCGAACTCTCCCAATTTCTTCCACGATTCCCAGTCAAACTCCGCCTTTTCATCGTGTTCCTGTACCCTTGGAACTATCTCTTTGCGAGCGAATTTCAGGACTTGTTCCTTGAACATCATTTGCTCTTGGGTAAACGAAAAATCCATTGCTCTGAACCTACTTTCTGAAAAAGTACTATTTAAACTTCAGGTGTGCGCATTTTTCCGGCAGATTCAATGCGCCTTCGCGCCGTTGAAAAAGACTTCCAACAGTCCTTTTTCTATTCTTTTTCTTTGTTCAGGATCTTTAAACCTCTGATCCTCCAGGACCATGGTGGAAATGAAGCTTTCCAAAGCGCCAAGGAAAAAATATGTCAGATACCTGGCTCTCACGTCAGTCCTTAAATGTCCTGAGTTCTGACCCTGTTTCATTATGTTTTCAGTCTTGTCAAAAAACTCTTTAAAAAATTTTCTCCTCTCAGGCGTTAATTTGCCTGAGGCCCTGGAAATCTCAGTTATGAAGATATGGATCAAGTCGGGCCTTTTTTCAAAAAGGTCAAAGAATGTTTTTACCACCGCGGCCAATTTGTCTTGAACATCGGTCAACTCAGTGTCGCAGCGATCTATTTCCAAGAACAGTCCAGTCCACCATTCATTCAAAATTGCGTCGTACAGATTGTCCTTGCTGCCAAAGTAGTGGTAAACGAGGCCGTAAGAAATGCCCGCCTTTTGGGCGATATCTGAGATCCTGGCCAGGTGGAATCCTTTTTCTCTAATCACATTACAGGCTGCGTCAAAGATCGCGATTTCCTTTTCCTTTTTATTTGCCTGTGATGTCGCTGATTTTTGCATGGTTAATGGGTACATTACATTGATTGATATGTCAATCAATTATTTTCCATGCATACCCAGATTTGATGGAAACATGTATTTATTGCTTATTATCAACGTGTTGCATTATCTTTTATGCCTTGGTGTAGTTTAAGGCATCATGATGTTTTATATCTTTATTATGCTCAGGCGCCTCATAGGTTATCCCACCTGGGCAAATTTCACATCAAGGAGTGGGAATTGAGAAAGTTAATTGTCTGCTTGATCATTGCGAGCCTTGCAACAGCTTATTTTTCAGGCTTTGCATTTTGCGCCTCAAACAAACAGGAGGACCCATCAGCTTCATGTGTTGAACCTGCAAAGGGTCCAATTGTCAAAAACTCCGGCGCTCAATCTTCAGGGGCGTCGCCTGCGACTTCCAACACTGCGCCAATTAAGGCCACAGTTGGCAAACCCGCGATAGATTTCGAAGCAAACGCGTATCATGACGGCAAATTCAAGAACATCAAACTATCCGATTATAAAGGCAAATGGGTGGTTCTTTGCTTTTATCCCGGAGATTACACTTTTGTTTGACCCACTGAATTGACCGCGGTCGCGGCCAAATATGATGAGTTGACAAAATTAGACGCCGAAGTTCTGGCAATGAGCACGGACAGTAGGTTCACACACATGATGTGGGATAAACATGAACTTTCCAAGATGGTCGAAGGGGGGATACCTTATCCTATGCTTTCGGACGCTGGAGGAAAGATCGGCAAGATTTACGGTGTTTACAATGAAGGCGCGGGAGTGGATATCCGTGGCCGTTTCATAATAGACCCTGATGGGGTGATTCAGGCCATGGAAGTACTTACACCATCTGTGGGTCGTAATCCGGATGAGCTCATAAGGCAGTTGAAAGCGTTCAGGCACGTGAGAGAAACAGGAGAAGCCACTCCTTCAGGTTGGCGACCTGGACAAACTACCCTCAAACCCGGCCCGGACCTTGTGGGAAATGTATGGAAGGTGTGGAAACCTGAGAAGAAATAATCTGGGAAGGGATCTTTGGCCAGGTTCTTCTATAACCAAGCATTTCCATCTTGAGAGTGAAGATTTGGTCTAGTGATCGAAGTCGAGTGAGCCGCCCCTGGAGGCGGGAGTCCGATGAGCGAAGTTTCCTGAGCTTGCGAATTATACCTGTTCTCAAAATTAAACGCGAAATGGCTCATAAAAATATGCCCATAATAATAGCTT
>CAZFJT010000323.1:0-2855 GCA_964519135.1 uncultured Syntrophales bacterium
GTGTACTCCCGAAACTACGGGTGGATAACCGCACTTGGTCGTAGCTCCAGCAAGGGCTAGGGTTTGCATAGTTTTTCCATGGTACCCTCCCCAAAACCCCATAATTTCTGTGTGTCCTGTGTACGATCTCGCCAAACGTATTGCCGCCTCTACTGCCTCAGCACCACCACTATAAAACTGTATGCGATTAAGTTCTTTTGGCAAAACCTCCCGCAATTGCTCTAAATAGCGAAGTCGGATCTTTGTAGCAAAGCTTCCTACTACAGAACGATGTAGTTGGCTTTCAAGGATCTCAATGTACTTATAGTGACTATGGCCTATACTGCATACACCTACTCCGCTGAAGAAATCTATGTATCTCTTACCATTACTATCGAACAGATAGATACCTTTAGCATAATCAATTTCCAATTTAGATAATAATGCAATGGTTTGCAATCCATTCATTAACACTTCTTGCTCTCTGTCGAAAAGAGAAACGGTCATAGAATTGAACTCCGTTATCTGTCTCTATTATGTAGTGTAAACTTACCACCATGGCAAATCTTGTAATCTATGTTTTTCACACATATACCGTTCATTCTCTGCCTTACCTTTGCTAACCAATCTATCTCGATCTAATCCTCGCAACAGCTCATCCTTGTTACTGTGATTTCTATGAAACACACCAGCTTTGGGATCATAAATTATTTTAGTTCCCGCTCTTTGCATTCGGTACGCAAACTCTGTTTCCTGAAACCCCCATCCTGTCATACGTTCATCGTATGGCCGCTCATATGGCTCTTGATAAACCCTTTCCATCATTTTTCTAGTAAAACTCAAACTAGCTCCCCAGGCAGCTAAGAAATTACATTCTGCCGCACTTCCATTTGGCCCTGCCAGTACATTGCGCTGGCAGGCCTTTAGATCCCATGTTTCCCCTTCCCCTTCAAATTTTGCACCTGTAACTAAGAAATCACTATCTTGTATGTGCCACTTAATATGCTGACGAAGAAAGTCCGGGCGGAGTTGTACGTCGTCAATCTGAACAAAAACTTCTGTATGGGGTGAGCTTTCTGCGATACATTGATTCCACCGCTTCGCGCTCAGATAATCAGCTTTGTGCCTGACAAATAATACTCTCATCGATACTGGACAGATATTTACTAACTGTTTCAACATTCCTAGCGTGCCATCAACGCTACCATCATCCAAGATTACAATTTCGTACCGATCTTTCAGATAATCTTGGCTAAATAGGTCCAATATAGTCTGTCTAACAATGTGTCGTTGGTTATACGTAATGCTGTATACAGTTACAAAAGGGAACACAATTATTTACTCAGCCTTTGCATCTTAACAACCGTTTCAGTAGCGTATACCCCTCCAATTCCATCTGAAGCAATACACACCGAAATAGGCTATGATTTTGATTAAGTGATGATATTTGTGTCAAACGGTTCGTTGTAAGTTTAACTCGATCGTGAAACACATAGAAAACCAATAGTTCCTCTTTACCTCGCTTCACCAACAACACTCCTATTTGTTTCGCGGGGGATTGAATGGAAACCAATATTCTGGCCTCTGAAGTTTAGACGAAAAGGGTGGAGCATAAAGCCTTTTTGAATAGCATAATCAGCCAAACACTCTAGCCAATGGACGCCCGTCACTGGATGGATAGGTTCATCTACGATACAGCAAGGTAGTAAAACAAAGTGGCGATTGAATTCTGCCGCGGCATCAATAATCTTCACATTACAGGCATGAGCATGCATACCAACTAATATATCAAAGTATTTTGCAAGATATGGTTCGAATTCCTTACTAATGTGCGGGACTTTTTCATCAGAAGAAATCTTAATGCGCTTATTTAATGTTATATCTTTGTACTTTTCAGGTAATGGTTGATAAACAGGATCAATTACGGTTGCTTCCCAACCACTCTTTCTCAGTAGGTAAGTTAAGAGGCCCTTTCCCCCACCGATGTCGGCTATTCGGCATGGTTCAAAATTCTGAGTTAACCATTGATGCAGCAACTGAAAGCGAAACTTCTTCATCTTAGGGGTTTCACCAGATTTCTGTGCATCCTCAAGAGTCGCGCTAAGGTATCCATTTGAAACTTGTATTTTTCCTAAAGAACACATTTCAAGTGGTAAATCTTTATTACTTTCTGCTGCAGCTTGTTCCATCATTTCAAAGAGGCTGTTAAATAGCCTCTTTGCTTGCCTCTTAGTTTTGCGTTTAGCCATTTTTACATTATTCCTTCAAGGATGAATCTCCATATGCCTTGACGACGATTTGATTGCCGTCAAACAGAATCGTTCTCAAATCTACTATCCTAAAATGATCTTTATATAGTCTGGCGATTATTTCAGTAGCTACTTTTTCAAGCTCCTTATCGATAGATCTCACATCAATTCTTGCTATTTCTACGGATTCGGATTCTTCAGACAATATACCCTTCCCCTCCTGTGCAAGACTTTACTTTATCGCAGTTAGATTACTCCATATCCAACATCGCGGTAAAACAGCCTGGATCAGAATCTTGGATCGTTAAAGCGCCAACAGTTTTTTCGTAGAATTCTGTTGGTCCAACCTGTCCAATAACAGCATAGGCGTATCCTATATTCCTCATAGAACACAGGCAACTCAAAAGCAAGGCTTTGCCAATACCTAATCCCCTGCTCAATTTATTGACTCCAATTGGACCAAATACACCTTTGAAAGTCACGTCATAACAGGCAAATCCAATGATAGACTGATCCCTAATAGCTAGGTAACAAGAAATAGGATCATTTACAAACGCCATTTCACATAAAGCACCCCATTGCTTTCAAAATTCATTTTGGACCCAGCTTCCAATTTGATTTCTTTCA
>CAZFJT010000323.1:2865-4606 GCA_964519135.1 uncultured Syntrophales bacterium
CGCCGAATTATGATCTTTGTGGAGAGTTGTAGTTCTTCAATAAACAAGAAATGATTGTGTAAACGATAAAGCTTCACTAGCATATCTGGCATTCTTATTCTCGCCTATGTCAACTGGGATATTGTGAATAACCTAACTAACTGCCTCGGTGAGATCGTGTGACACGGAGTAGAATGTATCCATTCACTTAAGGCAGTGATAAGGAGGCTTATTTCTATCCAACTAGTCAATAGTGAAAAATCTATATAGAGAGAAACAAGATTTTCTTTAATAGAAAGCTTTGAAACTCGGTATGACAATTGATATTGAAAATCATAGCCAGGCATTACTTGAAAATGATAAAGTTGTATATCTAGCAATCCATATTTTGTAGGGCTATAATGATCACACCAGTCAGACGCCATAAATCCAAAAGAAGATTTATTGGTATATAGTAGTACTCTTGCACCCTTCTCAACCAAAGTTTCAGGCACTAAAGAGACCGGGGTCCTTGCCTCTAAAAAAAGTATGGGAAATTGTTCTGATTCTTCCTTTGCGTCAATTTGAGAAATCTTTATCAAAAAATCCAAATTTACAATCTCTGGAAAACAGCACTCATCTGGATTTTCGTTCACTAGTGATACATTTAAATCCTTCTTCCTAAGTGACTCAATTACATTCTGCCTGTGTTCTGAAGCCACATTACCAATTAACAAAAAAACTCTAACTCCTGCACATCGTTGGGTCCAAGTGATAAGTTGTTCTACAGAATCAAGTTCATCGATGATAGCCTTTGCAATTTTATTTTGACAGGGAACTAAACGATTGCTAAGCTGATGTATAGCTTGTTTGTCTAATAATTTTTGTGTTAAGTTAAAGAGCAAATTTACATCATTATGACTTCCAATCCAAATACCTTCATACGTCCTCATTAAGTATTCTGCATATAGATGCTGTGATTCCATATAAGAAAAAATATCTGGCACCACAATCAATCTAGCTTTTCCAGATAAAGCTTCTTGTGTTACATTATATCCAGGCCTGAGGATAGCAACATCTGCTACATGAAGTAATGCTGAAAGATATGGTTCAAAACCAGTGATTGTTATGTTTGAAGAGGACTTTGGGAATATACCTCTGTAATAAGGTCCCACAACAATGACGAAATGAATATTTTCTCCCAAATCTAAGAATCTATGAGCAACTTCACCCATTGAAGTAAACAAATATTCGCAGTACGCATCGTCGAATTGGTCGCCACCAGCTCCCGCGCTAACTACTACTAGTTTTTTATCAGGATGATTATATTTTTTTTTGATATGAGCAATTTCTTCGCTTGTAGGTAGGTGAAAAACAGGACCAACAAGACGGAATATATCACTGAGTTTTACTAGAAGTGTATTCTCTGGTAAGTGTGTTTCAGCGGAAAACTCATTTCTATCTTGTATTGCTAAGATCCGATCATAAAGCGAAAAATATCCTTCACGGCGAAGCTTGTCGAAAGAGAGAGGATCTATTCTGCGCAAGACCAGGATTTTAGGGACATTCTGAAGTGCCGGAACTGAAAGATACCATTCATCAGGGTAAGTGTCCTCAATAACAAGATTTGGCTTCAAATCAGCGATGATTTGATTTAATAGTATCTTGTTTTTTATAATATACGACATTTCGAATCATAAAAATAAAACTCCATATAGTTTAACTATATATATTATAAATATCAATATATCTGATAACAGAGTTTGGTACAAGGAATTTTATG
>CAZFJT010000324.1:0-4602 GCA_964519135.1 uncultured Syntrophales bacterium
CATATTCATGTCATCCATCTTTGCGCTGAAAAGTGGTTCTTGTTTTGTGGAGTCTGTCATATGGGTTTATAGGGCTTATCGTGGCCGCGGGATTTCAGCGGATTATTTTCCTATAGCGTTGGAGGCCTGGAAACAAGGCGTAAACAAATTCTTATCTCCTGATAATGTCAATGGTATTTCAAATGTATATTCCTTGATGATAAAATACCATGACGATTTTCATGAATTAAGCCTTCGGCGGCTTACTGATGATCAGCATGACGCTCAGTATGAGACCCTGACCAAAGAATATCTGAACTTCATACTGGAACCGAACATGAAAAAGGCCCTGGATATGGCCTTTGGACATATAAAAACCGTAAAAGATGTCCAAATTTGGTGGATGAACATTATTGAACCGGCCATGCGTGAGGTGGGCAAACTTTGGGAAGAAGGAAGTATATCAGTTGGCCAGGAACACCTTGCCACATCCATAACACAAAGAGTGATGTCCGCTTTCTATTACAAAATACTTGAAGCCCCAAGACCTAAAGGGTCAGTTATTCTTTCGGCCACTCCTGGAGAATTGCACGAGATAGGCGCGAGAATGGTGGCCGACCTCCTTGAAATCGACGGCTGGGACGTTCATTATACAGGGGCAAATACTCCCGCGGACAGTGTAATAAGTCTTGTGCATGAATATAAACCCAGGTTTTTGCTTCTTTCCACAACCTTGATCACTCATCTGGACAAGGTTATTGACCTGGTAAAACTGGTAAAGGGAAACGGATTGAAACATCCTCCCAAGGTTATAGTTGGAGGTTTGGCTTACGCGGCCGACCAGGATTTGTGGAAGGTAGTTAATGCCGACGGATTTGCAGGTTCGGCTCAAATGGCGATAAACTCGCTGAATGAATTATCCCGAAATTGAGATATCTTGAAATATAAGGTTATATTGATGGATAAAGATCAAAATTGGCCCATAGATTTATTCTCTGAATATATCATTGACACAGAGACCTTTTTAGCGATCATTTTGGACCGGTCAGGGATTATCATATCGTGCAATAAGGCTGTACTTGACATAATTGGGCCCAAACCCCAGGGGCAATATTTGAGAGATTGGCTCACCGCTGGAAGCACAGTTATTTTTGATGAAATTCTTCAAAAAATCTCGGCAGGCGCCAAAGCTTATCAAAACATCATCCACCTATCCCGTGGCCCGGCCTCACAACCTGATTCCTATAATTTCAAATTCAAGGCCACACAAGACAATAAAATCGCCATCTTTGCCGAACCTTTAACAGGGCTTTCCAATAAAGAAGCAGAGGAGTACGTCATAATCACCAATGAGCTTTGCAAGGTTACGAGGGAGCTGGAAAAATCTAAGCATACTGAACAGATGAAAGCCGAAGAACTGCAAAGGATAAACACAGAGCTCAAAAATGAAATAATAAACAGAAAAAAGGCTGAACAGGAAAGAGAAAAAGTTATCAAAAAACTGGAAGACGCGCTTTCTGAAGTTAAGAGATTGAGCGGTCTGTTACCCATATGCGCTTCATGTAAAAAGATCAGAGACGACACAGGCTATTGGCGACAGATAGAATCGTACATAAGCTCTCATTCAGAGGCCCAATTCAGTCACGCAATATGCCCTGAATGCACAAAGTCTTTGTATCCCGAGCTGTATGACGATGTATATGATGACGATTTAAAATGATAAAATCCAAATATAATTATGATGACATTTGTTCGTTAGCTTAGCCCTGTGCCCACTAGTAAATAGATCGTGAATAATTTCATGTTATTCTTGAGTCACAGGGATCTTCAGCGCTATAAAATCTAATTCTCTTTGTACAATTAGCAGATATGCTATCATATCAAATTGAATTACAGTCGATATTAACAAGGCGCCACTTGACAAAAAGTTTAGGTATAAGTAAACTTATATTCGTTGACACTGAAATAGTTTCGGTTTTATAGAAAAGGCCTTGACTCATGGTGGGAGATAATCCTTACGTCGTGGAGCTAGTTGACGGTAACCCACCAACCTCACGCCGGGGATTAGCGTTTCTTATTTGCAAAAGCAATCCGGACATTAATGCAAAATCGACCTTCGATGAATTGAATATTAATAGACAAAGACAAATTCGGACCAGATTTCAATGGTGGTTGGATGGCAAGGTAAATGACAAATGGTTTCATGGGTGGCCGAATGAGCCATCGCACAAGGATTGTTTTGTATTCAAGTGGAAGGAAAACAGGCAAAATCATCGACTGTATGGATTCTTATGCCACCCACTGACCAATAACCCTCGTTTTCAACTTTGTGTTTTGGTCTCCCATGCAAGCAAAAACCAGCTTCACACTAATCCTAGAGAGCTTGATGGAGCAAATAAATTCAAAGAAAACGAGAAGGTAAAGAAGGCCATTCAGGGGGTTAGCAAGACCATAAGTCTTCTATTACCGAGATCATAAATATGCGAGGCGTGTCGTGATTCACTGGACAGAAAAAAGCCCAGACGATTTTTTATATCAAATTGCAGCAGACTTTGTTGCACAGCTGGAAGAGAAGATTCAGGCCGAGTCTTGGACACAGGCGGAATTGGCGCATAAGCTCGGGGTTTCTAAGGGGCGAGTGTCTCAAATCTTGAATAATCCTGGGAACCTTGGCCTTAGGACTATGATAAGGTTTACACGTGTATTGGGAATGAAGATAGCAATAGTGGCCTACGACGACAAGGATCCAGAGAACAAGCGCGGCCCAATAAACTCGGAGGTTTTTCGTGTTTGCTGGGAGAGGTCCGGAGAACCGGTAAATTTCTGGGACCTACAAGAATCCCGATATGCGGTCACAAGCTCCGGCGCAATCGGCTTATCCATAAAGACCCCGACAACTATTTGTGACACAAATAATGATATTCCAAGAACCGAACAAAGAGGAACTGAATCGAATGGTTCAGCGCAACATCTTTGGCCTCGGGGCAAAATAGAAATACAAAGGGAAGCCTCCACATATGGAATTGAGCAGGCTTTTATTAGAGCTGTTCATTAGATCAAAAAAGGGGTTCATAATGGCCGAAGTCACTCAATATACTTTCAGTTTTAAAGAATTGGCAGAGGCTCTTGTTAAGAAGCAAGATTTGCACGAGGGGATATGGGGAATAGGAATTAAATTTGGACTTCAAGCCACCAATCTAGGTCCAAATCCCGAGAACCTACAGCCCTCCGCTATTGTGCCAATCGTAGAAATCGGCATTCACAAGCAGGAAGAAATGACCTCGCTATCTGTGGACGCGGCAATTGTTAACCCTCTACCAACCAAAAGAAGGAAAAATTCGACAAAAAAGACAAAGGCTTCCTCTAAACAGTCTTAAGAGGATTACTCGATTATTTACTTTCCCGCCTCAGCGTTTTGGCAATAATCCATTTTTTTATCGAATTAGGACACCGCTGTACAAATGCCTAGTAAAAAAAATAATACTCAAAGGACACATAAACTGGGGGCTTTTTCAGGAGTCTTTGTTCCCAGCCTTTTGGGAATCCTTGGTCTCATCCTGTTTTTACGACTTGGCTGGGTAGTGGGCAAAGTGGGAGTTTCCGGCGCATTGGTGATTATAACCATCTCTACGGCCATCGCTGCCATTACAGCGCTTTCCCTGTCCGCGATAGCCACAAATATGCCGGTTGGCGCTGGCGGAATCTATTACATGATATCCAGATCACTGGGCCTTCAAATAGGCGCGGCGATTGGAATTCCCTTGTACCTGTCCCAGGCCATGTCCGTAGCCTTTTTCACAATAGGTTTTTCAGAGGCCTTCAACTCTGTGGCGCCTGGTTTTGATCAGAGGATAGTCTCAACTATTGTTGTGGCCACATTCACGATCCTGGCCTACATAGGCGCGGATTTTGCGCTGAAATTCAAATTCATTGCTCTAATTATAGTGGCTTTGGCCATAGTATCAATATTCCTTGGAACTCCTGTGGGTGGATCTTCAAATTTGTCACTGGATTTCCCTGGTTTCTCCCATGATTTTTGGATGGTATTTGCGGTCTTCTTTCCGGCCATGAAAGGCATATCCATTGGAGTCAGCTTATCCGGAGATCTTAAGAACCCTGGGAGAAGCATACCAAGAGGCGCTTTTTGGTCCATAGGCGTTTCGTTTATTATTTATTGCGCTGTGGCCGTATGGTTGGGATATAGCGCGCCGCGAGAGACCCTTGTATCTGACGACAACATTCTATTGTCAATAGCCATCTTGCCATGGTTAACACTTGGCGGGGTCTTCGGAGGGGCTTTGGCCTCCGCGTTGGGCAGTATGCTCGCGGCTCCCAGGACCTTGCAAGCCCTCTCAAAGGACAGGGTGGCGCCTAAGATCTTTCAATCCAAGATGGGGGCGTCAAAAGAACCCAGGGCGGCAATACTCGCAACGTCAGTTATCGCACTGACGGTTATATGGATGGGGGATCTCAATTTTACGGCCAAGCTCATATCAATGTTCTTTCTCAATACCTTTGCCATGCTGAATATGACTGCCGGGTTGGAGTTGCTTGTGGGTAATCCAAGCTTCAGGCCAACCATAAAGGCGCCGCCAATAATACCCTTGTTGGGCGCAATGCAAA
>CAZFJT010000325.1:0-1432 GCA_964519135.1 uncultured Syntrophales bacterium
TTTCCGGTATATCTTGGCAATGTGCTTGTCCAGGTAGCTAAAGGACGTATTACTCTGTTCTCCCCTCAACAGTTGCGGGGTCAGGTTCCTTAGATCTTTCTTGGCTATTTTTCTGAATGATTTAGTGGTTTTGCCCCATAATGTTCCCTGGTCTCCTTTTAATGTCTTCTGTGAGCTTATCAATTCAAAGAGATCCATTCCAAAATCAGGGTCAATTGTTGAATCATGCATGACTCCGGTCTGGTCCGCCTTTTTTACATGCAGCCTACATAGTATTGCGTGGGGATATTCACGGCTGAATTCATCGGCCTTTTCAGCGGTGGCAAAGGAGAGGGGCAGCAAGTATATCTCCGGATCTCCGTCCTGGAATTCCACCTGCAATATGGTGATCACTGAGTTTGATATGGAATTTCGCGGTTTCAAAGGCTCATTTATCGTTACAGAGCGAATTTGTCTTGATTTTGACCTGAACCATCTCTGTTCGTACAAGAATTCAGGTAGTAGCTTTTCCAGGCGAGCCTTCTTTTCCTTTTGAAACAGCGCTCGCCAATTGTCTTCAACCCTCAGCAGGCTCAGATTTGCAGTTGATTCCCTTTTCGATGGGACGCCGTCAGGGTCGGTTTGGGATTCTATGGAAAACCATATGAAACTATGGGGTCCAAGTGTCAAGAAATACCTTTTGTCAGCGATCACAGGGAATTCATTTCTACCAAAGACCTCAACTGGAATCATCCCCTGGTATTTGGACAAATCCAGTTCCGCGTATTGCACAAATCGCGAGAGATTAGCAACAATCAACATGATTTCATTTTCATACTTTCTGATAAACGCCAACACCTTGCGATTGTCGGGATAGAGGAATTCTATGGTTCCTCTGGAAAGGGCCTTGAAATGCTTTCTCAGGGCTATGAACCTTTTGGTCCACCAAAGGAGCGAACTGGGATTATTCTGTTGTGTCTCCACATTAAGGGCTTCGTAATGGTATTCCTGGTCAATGACCGGCGGAAGGTAAAGGCTTTGGGAGTTTGCCCTGGAAAAGCCCGCGTTCTTGTCTGCGCTCCATTGCATGGGTGTTCTGACACCATTGCGGTCACCAAGATAAATATTGTCCCCCATACCTATTTCATCGCCATAATATAAAACCGGCGCGCCTGGTAAAGAAAACAGCAGGCTTTTCATAAGTTCAATTTTTTTTCGATTATTTTCCAGAAGGGGCGCGAGACGTCTGCGAATGCCTACATTTATTCTTGCCTGCTTTTCTTGGGCGTACACTCTGTACATGTAGTCGCGTTCTTCGTCAGTAACCATTTCCAGAGTGAGCTCGTCATGGTTTCTCAGGAAAATGGCCCATTGGCAGTTGTCCGGAATGTTTGGGGTCTGTTCAAGGGAGTCGATTATTGGAAACCGATCCTCCATCCGAACCGCAATGAAC
>CAZFJT010000325.1:1442-4565 GCA_964519135.1 uncultured Syntrophales bacterium
TGGAACGCCATCTGGCATTCATCTCCATCGCCGAAATACTCCGCCGCGTCCTCAGGCCATTGGTTGGCCTCAGCCAGAAGCATTTTCCCTTGGTATTTGGTGTCAACGTGACTCCTTAATTCCTTCAGAAATTCGTGGGTTTCCGGTAAGTTTTCACAATTGGTGTTTTCTCGCTCGAAAAGATACGGCACCGCGTCGAGCCGTAAACCGTCGACTCCAAGATTTAACCAGAAATCCAGTATCTTGGTTATCTCTTTGCGCACCACAGGATTATCGAAATTTAAATCAGGTTGATGGGAATAGAATCTGTGCCAGTAATAGGCTTTTGCCACAGGATCCCATGACCAGTTGGAGCTCTCAAAATCCTGGAATATTATTCTAACCCCTGGATATTTGTCCGGAGTGTCGCTCCATACGTAATACTGCCTTGCTTTGCTTCCGGGTTTTGCGTTCCTTGCCCTTTGGAACCAGGGATGCTGGTCTGATGTATGATTTATGGCCAATTCGGTGATTACCCTTAACCCCCTCCTGTGGGCCTCTTTTACAAAAGACTTAAAATCCCTGAGAGATCCGTAGGACGGATGGATATTCTTGTAATCAGCAATATCGTAACCATCGTCCCTTAAAGGTGATGGGAAGAAAGGGAGCAGCCATATTGCCGTTACCCCTAGGTCCTGCAAGTAATCCAGTCTCTCGGTCAATCCCTTGAAATCGCCTATTCCGTCACCATTACTGTCATAGAAGGCCCTCACATGAAGCTCGTATATTATCGCGTCCTTGTACCACAGGGGATCATCTGATAAGGTCTTGGAAACAGAAGTCATACGCTGCATTACTGATATCCTTTTCTCTTGATTGCCCATGAAAATAGGTAGATGGTCAGCGGGCTTGAAGCGGTTCAGCGTCCGGTTCCAATGGAGGCGGGGACCATTTAGACCACAAAAATTCTACCATCGTTATTACAAATGATTACGAGAACACAGGTGAACGCTCACCAGTGTCGCCAGCCTCCACTAAAATAAACAATCAATACACCATAATCACATGTAGTAGTCAAAGTCCTTTTCTGACCTTACTTTCAATTTCACCTGGAATATATGGCCGCTAACGGACTTTGGGTCTATCTCCACATAATTTCTTTCGCCATGCCATAAAAATCTCGCCTCAGAGAGCAGATCATGGACTTGAAAGGGCGATTCCGTATCCAGGCCCAGTTCCTTGGAAGGCACGCTTATCCAGCCTGATTGTGTGTAATGTGGATCCAGGTTCACGACACATAGCACAATATTTGAGTAATCTTCAGTATGCTTGGAATAGACGATTATATTTTCATTATCGCACTGATGGAACCTAAGAGAGCTATTACTGCGCAGGGCTGGGTTTTCCCTCCTGATTTTATTCACCCTGGCTATCATATCCTTGAGGCTGTCCGGGTTATCCAGATCCCATTTCCGGATCTGGTACTTCTCTGAATCCAAATACTCCTCGGATCCAAACGCCACGGCCCTGTTTTCACACAACTCAAAGGCAGGGCCATAGATCCCGTAACTCGCGGATAGCGTAGCTGCAAGGATCAGCCTGGTCAGGAATGCCTCTCTGCCACCCATTTGCAGATATTCGGTCAAAATATCAGGAGTATTGGGCCACAGATTGGGTCTGAAGTACTCTTCCACTTCTGTGAGGGCCAGGTGAGTCATGTACTCCTCTATTTCATACTTGGTGTTTCTCCAGGAAAAGTAGGTATATGACTGGGAAAATCCTATTTTGGCCAATTTGCGCATCACCTTTGGTCTGGTAAAGGCCTCAGCCAGGAAGATGGTCTCTGGATACTCTTTCTTTACCTCGGCTATTAACCATTCCCAGAATGGAAAGGGCTTTGTATGAGGATTATCGACCCTGAATATACGCACACCTTCCTTCAACCAAAAGAATACAACATCCCTGAGCGCCTTCCATAATTCGAACCATTGATCAGACTCAAAATTCAGGGGATATATGTCCTCGTACTTTTTGGGGGGATTTTCCGCGTATTGTATTGAGCCGTCAGGTCTGAGCCTGAACCATTCAGGATGTTCCTTGGCCCACGGATGATCAGGAGAGCATTGGAAAGCCATATCCAAGGCGATTTCCATGTTGCTTTCTCTGACCTTTTTGACCAACCTTCTGAAATCTTTCAGAGAGCCCAGCTCCGGATGTATGGCGGTATGCCCCCCTTCTTTGGCGCCAATGGCCCATGGGCTGCCGGGATCGCTTTTTGACGCCTCTGGAGAATTGTTAGGACCCTTCCTCTTTGTGCGTCCAATTGGATGAATGGGCGGTAAGTAGAGCACATCAAAGCCCATGGACGATACATAAGGCAATAAACGCTCACAGTCCTTAAATGTACCGTGCTTTCCATCGATTCCCGCTGATCTGGGAAACATTTCATACCAAGAGCTGAATTCAGCCCTTTGCCTATCCACTACAACGGTCAGAACCTTTGGGTACATGACCGAATTAGAAAGATCCGGCCATTGGTCCATTAGGGCCACAAGATCCTCGTCAGAAAAGGCATCCAATTTCTCTTCCAATGTATTGGCCGACTCTATTCGCTTCAAGCCTGACATTAAACTTGCGGCGTCCGGCTCATCAGCCCGCTTGCCAGCAGACAATACCAATTCCGAACCCACAAGGGATTCGATTTCCACGTCCTGATTTGACTGAACTTTTTTAATGAAATTATTTAGCCATGTTCCGTAATGATTGATCCAGGCTTCCACAGTATATTGATAACGACCTATTTCCATTGGAGAAAAATGGCCTACCCATCTATCATTGACCAGTTGTTTCATAGGCGAAAACAGCCACTTCTCTTCCCCTTCTTTTTTAAACAAGATTCGAGCGGATAATATGTCATGGCTGTCAGCAAAGATATCCGCCTCAACAAAGACCTTTGATCCAACTGTCCTTTTAGCGGGATAAGCCCCGCAATCCACCTCTGGCGTCACTGATTCGATAACCACTCTGGCTCTACCGCTAATTTCACTCATTCAGGTCTTACCTCCTATGACCGTACAAGTGTAACAATTCTCGGTCGAAAACGCAAAAACGCCTGATGTGAGCATCTAATATAGACACTATAGC
>CAZFJT010000326.1:0-1265 GCA_964519135.1 uncultured Syntrophales bacterium
AGGACCTCCCCCTCCAAACCTCCCCATCGTGATTCCAAATGTTTATGGCGACCACTGTGAACGCTTACCAGAATTATTATGGATTGATATAATTGAATAACCGCCAACATAGTATAATTATCTAAAACCACCTTGCCGTGTTTTAAAAATGAGTCGGTATTATCCATACAACTCGGCAATTTGAACAGTACAAATTAAAACTTTTTGGTAAACATTCACTTTTCCGGGGGAAGCGGTCTGAACCGCGGCTGTCCGGCGGGAGTCCGATGAGCGAAGTTTCCTGAGCCTGCGAATAAAACGCAGCGAATCGGATCTCTCGCCAACAAGCTTAACCTGGAACACCGCGAGGACCTATACTTTATACATGAATATTGGCTCAGGGAGCACGGCCGCTCTTAAGTGAATAATTACTGGTATGATCTTATAATACTTGACTATTCTCAGTTCATGATTCATAAAATAGCCGGAGGATGAACCATTGCCGCCTGTAAGGGTCGTATTCTTCAGAGGGAAAGAAGGAACTGTTCCTATGGCGCAGTGGTTGGAGAGTCTCCGAACGCAGCCTAAACATAGGACTAAGTGCATAAAATATCTAGCTTTACTGAGGGACCGAGGGTATGACCTACGAAGACCACATGCGGACCTGCTAAGGGACGGGATTCGTGAGCTTCGTGTTCAATTCAGTTTTGAGAACTATCGCATGCTATACTTCTTTTATGGTAGAGATCTGGCCGTATTGACCCATGGAATCACTAAACACCAGGACGAGACGCCTCCAGGCGAAATTGACAAGGCTGTGAGATTATCAATTGAGTATGGGAGAGATCCGGAATCTCATACCTTTTACTGGGAGCCATGAGATGAAAGAAACGAAACTGAGCAATGACGCAGTTGAATGGGCGTACAACCGTTACGTCAAGGATGATCCGGAACAGGAAGAGTACTTTGATGAACTGGGAGTTCAAATGGAGGCTGCCGAACAAATATATAGTATTCGAGAAAAACTCCGAATGAGCCGTGAAAAACTCGCTGAATTTTCAGGTCTTCCCACGGAGACAATCAAGAACCTGGAAGAGACTAACTACGATGGAGATTGGGACGAGGCCATAGAAAGGATAAACATAGCGTTTACTGAGTGGGTGACCAAGGCGCCGGCCCATAAAGCTGCCCCCCCAAAAGATTACCAGGTTCTACCATAAGCTTCACATGCCTGATCACAAACCCCATCAATTTACCCCAAAATAGAAAAAACCTACCAGGTTGGT
>CAZFJT010000326.1:1275-4564 GCA_964519135.1 uncultured Syntrophales bacterium
TGCCTGATCAACAAACCCCTGCATTTTCGGCCTAATAAGAAGATCCGTCCAGGGTGGGTAAGGTTGGGTCTAAGACATTCAGCCACACTTTGACTCGATCTAAGGTTCTCCAAAGCGCGTTTGTTGGTCCGTTCCTTTGTCACTGCAAGGCTCTACTGACCAGAAGCCCCTTACAGATATTCATCATCTTTAAACTTAGCCACTGCCTTATTTTTGTAGGACTTTGGAGCATCCAGCCTGTCACCGAGGACAGTTTTTTTAGATTCATGGTTGACTTATTGTTTCCCTATGGGCTAGTTTTCTGATTATAGGGGATTTTTTTATGCAATGTATTTTTTGGTGGGGAGGATAGACTGTCTTACAGAGGCCAAACCATAATTATCTCCATTATAACGATATTGGCGCTGTTTTCACTTCTGGGGCCCTGCGCCTTGGCCCAGGGCGCGCCTGAAGGGGAGTGTCTTTTCCTTGGGGTTAAGAAAACCGATCGTATAGGAGAGCAAAGCCCGTCGCCTGATGACAGGCCGGACGCGGTGTTTGCCCTTAATCTCCAGCCGGTCCCAGGGGGGCTTCCCATTACGGCAATCAAGATAAAGACCGCGTCGGGCCCTAAAGGTATGTGGAAAGCCGGGGACGCGGAGCCGGGCGCGAAATATATGGCTGTGGCCAGGGCCACCAGCCCATCGGACATACTAAATAGAGGCCCTGGAGATCTCAACATTAATCCGGCCATGGCCCCCCACATATTGTTGTTTATAACTGATGACGGGCATTTTAAAAATCCCAGGCGTACATATACCGTTGAAGTTGTCCACATGGACGGTTCATCATGGACCGCCAAGGCGCAAAAGGCCCCCAAAGAAAGCGCTCCAGCGCCTAAACCTGGCTCGGCCTCTTATCCACTGCGTATGTCAGCAGAACTCAAGGGAATTTCCAGGTACGACGCGGTTGGCGGAGGACGTGGAATACAAGGAGACAACAAAGCTGACGGTCTCTTTGTTTTAACTATCCAGGCCAACAATAGGCGGATCAACGCTATTCAAATACGTACGGTTAGTGGACAGGAAAGTGTGTGGGATACGGTTCCGTCCAGCCCGAACCCAAAGATCGGGGTTGCTCTGACCTCTAATCCCACGAGGCTTTTAAATAACAGGGACGGGTCAGTGCTTATCAATATCAATGACAGGGTGAGCCTGAACCTTTATGTGGCCGATACCGGAGTTATAAAGGCCGGGGAATCAGAATTCAGGATCACTGTGACATTCGCAAACAAAGAGGTGGCCTGGTGCCCTGTAAATGTTGATCAAAAGGCCCAAACACAGGATCAGCCCCCTCCTGTTACAGGGAAAAAGGTGAATTTCATGGCCACATGGCTGGGGTATGTTTCCACTGACGCGGTGGGGCCGTACCCTGGAGTGAAACCTGACTCACAGGCTGACGCGGTATTCGGACTTGATATACAGATTGAACCTGACAGCTTTATAAAGGGCATAGAGATACTGAGCATCGCAGACCCGTCACTGAAATGGTCCACAGGGGGATTGCCGAATCCTGGCTGGGGATTGGGTGTGGCTTATCAAACCGCCCCCCAGAAGCTGCTCAACAGGACCGACGGCTCTGTGCTCGTACCTGTGAAAAAAAGAACCAAATTCTATCTGTACGGCGCGGACCCAGGGAACATATCAGCCATGTACGGCAGGTTAAGGGTTGTGGTTTACTTGGAAGACGGCGGCGCGTATCAGCAAATGGTTCAGAAACCCATTGGCGCGTCTACTTCAGTCGTGCCAGGCTCAGACGAGGGGAAAAGGGCCATGGGTTTGATAACCTGTGAGTTCAGGGGCATGTTTGCGGACCTGGTGAATTCGTCCACAAGGCCCGGAAAAGACGGGTACATGGATGGAACCTTCATTACAAAGCTGAAAGTAAAAGACAAAGTCATTACTGAAATCAACATAAAGGATTCTTCAGGCGTGGTGAGATGGTCAAGCGCAGGTAAATTGCCGGCCATGTTCCTGGGAGTCGCGGTGTATCCCAAGATCTATGAATTAGTCAATTCCACAGGAGGAGAACTCAACATACCTGTGGCCAAGAGCAGGACCATCTACCTGTACGCAATGGACAATAATTTGCTCACTGACGCGCAATCAAGGCTTACAGTTGTTGTGAAATTCAAGGATGGGAGCATTTTGAGCGCTGAAGTGATCAAGTAACATGGATGCGCATGAACTTGCCACCCTTGCCCCTTAAACCTTCATATCATTCGTTTACAATGGTGAACTTTTGCCTGGTCGACGAACTTGACAGGGGCAATTTACCACAGTATTTTGAGGCTAGCCTCGAATCCGGCGATGTTCACTATGGAGGATACTTTGATCGTAGCCAAGCCAAAAGCCTTTGAAGATATAAAGGAGATGGTCAAGGACCATTCCAATATCCTGGTGGCCGGATGTGGGACCTGTGTCGCGGTGTGCCTTGCAGGGGGCGCAAAAGAGGCGGATCTGCTCGCGACAAGGTTGAAGCTGGCCCTAAATAAAGATAGCGCAAATATTTCCTCCCAGACCGTTGAAAGACAATGCGATCGAGAGTTCCTGGAGCTTTTCAGGGATAGCGTCCCTGGGGTGGACGCGATAGTCTCATTGGCGTGCGGAGCTGGTATTCAATTCCTGGCCCAGATGTATCCTGATAAACCAGTGTACCCGGCAGTGGATACCAGTTTCATCGGAGTGGCTGAAGACGCGGGTGTATGGGCCGAGAGATGCAGGTCATGCAACCAATGCTATCTGGGAATAACAGGCGGGATCTGCCCTGTTACCATGTGCGCAAAGAGTTTGCTGAACGGCCCATGCGGTGGCCCGAAAAACGGCAAATGCGAGACTGATCCGGAAAAGGATTGCGCTTGGGTCCAGATCATAGCTCGGCTCAAAAATCAATCCAGGCTGGACAAGCTTTCGGAGATGACTCCTCCAATGGACCATGATCTCCATAAACACCCGAGCAAAATAGTTAAGGACGATTACCAGAAAGTTAGCCCTTAGCAGAACCAAATGCCTCTGAAGAACCTTTTGGATCATTAATGGAAGCTACAACTGTAATAATCGGCGGCGGTGTGGCTGGTTTGTCCTCTGCCGTTAAATTGGCTGAATATGGTCATTCTTCCATAATAATTGAGGCCGCGCCTTATCTTGGAGGTCAAGTCTCCGGATATTCGTGCAAAGCCCTTGATACATGCCAACGGTGTGGAGCATGCCTATTGGAGGAACTACTTGAGAAGGTGGCCGAGCATAAAGAG
>CAZFJT010000327.1:0-4547 GCA_964519135.1 uncultured Syntrophales bacterium
CGCCATCCCTTCACCCCCCTTTACGCTTCTTTTTATCGGCGCGACCATTCCGGCTCTTATGTGGTGGTGTTAATTTTTCGCTGTTGAATACTGATGAGTTTTGTCTCAATTCTCTCGCTTATTTCCTGACCCTCATAAATTGGGTGACTTGTTTCAAATACCATCCTTGACACACAATCCGTAACAGGAATACAATGCGCGGATTCCACTAATATAATCCATAAGGAGGATTCGCCAGGTGAAAGTCCTAGTGTCTGATAACCTGTCCGAGGTTGGTGTGCAAATACTGCGTGAAGCAGATGGAATAGAGGTTGATGTAAATGTGGGCCTGGCCCCTGAGGAGTTGGAGTCTATTATTGGGCAGTACCACGGTTTAGCCATCCGAGGCGCCACTAAAGTTACCTCTAAAATTATTGAAGCCGCGGACAATCTCAAGGTGATCGGCAGAGCTGGAACAGGCCTCGACAATGTGGACATTCCCTTTGCCTCGAAAAAAGGTATTGTGGTAATGAACACCCCTGGCGGTAATTCAGTAACCACCGCTGAGCACACACTTACAATGCTGCTGTGCCTGGCCAGGAACATCCCCCAAGCCCACGCGTCCATGAAACACGGCAAATGGGAAAAAAAGAAATTTGGCGGCGCGGAGGTCTTCAACAAAACCCTCGGCGTTGTAGGTCTTGGCCAAATCGGTAAGATAGTAGCTGATAGGGCCATGGGGTTGGGTATGAACGTAATTGGATACGACCCTTTTCTTTCAGCGGACCAGGCCAAACAACTTGGTATTAACAAGATGGATCTGGAAGAGGTTTTCAAGAGATCTGACTTCATAACATTCCACGTCCCCCTTACGGACGAAACAAAAGGAATAGTAAACTCAGCCAATATCGCGAAGATGAAGGATGGTGTTAGGATTATCAACTGCGCGAGAGGACCGGTTGTAAATGAAAACGACCTGGCTGAGGCCCTTAGGTCCGGAAAGGTTGCAGGAGCTGCCTTGGATGTGTACCCAGTTGAGCCTCCTGTGGATAACCCCCTCATTGAAATGGAAAATGTAATATGCACCCCGCACCTTGGCGCCTCCACCAGGGAGGCTCAGGAGAATGTGGCTATTGCGGTGGCTAATCAAATCAAGGATTATCTGTTGCACGGAACCGTCCGAAACGCCGTAAACGCTCCGGCGGTTTCTGGAGAGGCCCTTAACACCTTGAGACCTTATCTTGACCTCGCGGAGCGCCTGGGCCTATTCCTTGGTCAAATGGTTGAAACCGGCGCCAGAAGCATAGAGGCTCAATATGCCGGAGAGGTTACGGATATGGACCTTGGGCCAATCACAATCTCTTTTCTCACAGGATTCCTAAGACCTATTATGGGAATGGATGTGAACCAGGTCAACGCGTCCATGGTTGCCGAAGAACGAGGAGTGGCATTATCTGAAACAAAGTTTTCAAAAGGTGAGAATTTCCTTTCTGTATTAAGATACAAAGTGACCACAGATAAACAGGATTTTCTGGTTGAAGGCGCATTGTTCGGGCTAACCGAGCCCAGAATGGTGAGATTCAACTCAGCAAAGGGTGAGTTCGATCTTTCAGGCAACCTGTTATTAATACGCGGAATGGATAAGCCTGGAGTGATAGGTAGAGTAGGCTCTACATTAGGGGACGCGGATATAAACATTTCACATTTCCAGTTCGCCAGGGAAGCGGCCGGCGGAGCGGCCCTGCTATTTCTCAACACAGATTCCAGACCGGATGATGAAACTGTAGAAAAGCTCAAAACCCTGGATAGTGTCTCTTCTGTTCGCAGAATAGTTATATGAAAATCGAATACGAATCCCCATGCCAGGCCCCATGATGGATAGTCGTGGACCCACATAACAAGCTATAATCCTGGGACTACTTGCACAGGCCCTTTCAGGCGTCCATATATTTGGCGGAGGAAGAATGATCAACATCAAGGATATTTCCAATCCGGAACTATCCAAAAAGGACAATTACGAGCAAGCGCTTGATATTGCGTGGGAGGCGTTTTCCAGAAAAGACCCTGAGCGCGTTGCGGCAAAAGCCGGGGCTAAATATGAGCCCGGAAGAGTTCTCTTGCCACATTTGAACAAGACTGTGGCTATTGACACAAAGACCCGCGAATTCATAATAAACCAGGAAAAAGAACAAGTGGAAGCGCCAACATGGCTGGCAATACTGGCTACACATTATTTGAATTCAGCGTCAGGGACTGTTCCAAGTGGAAAGCTAAAACATTTCAGGGAATTTAAAGAAGGACAGTTTTACGAGCCTGCTTTCAACAGTAAATCCAAGGACATATTAAAACACGTATTTGGCGCGTCTCCTGAAACCATGATCAGAGCTGCTGAAAAGCTGGGCTCTGAAATACTTAAGGAAGGCGACGCCTCTGCAAAATTATACTATTTCCCATACCTGCCAATAACATGTATCCTCTGGAAAGGAGATGAGGAATTTCCCTCTGAGGCGAGCGTGCTCTTTGATGAAACCGCGGATATGTTTTTTACCGCTGAAGACATGGCTGTGGCCGCTCAAATGGCCTGCCTTGAGTTGCTAAGGGCTGCGGGTGTGTGAGCGTGATATTCTTGCGTAGCCTTATGGGGCGCCCCAAATTATCTGTAAAGATATAACAAAATCCCCAAAGGCAAGAGGCGAATCATGAAAATAGCAATATCAGGAAAAGGTGGAGTTGGTAAAACAACCTTAAGTAGCTTGTTGGCCAGGTATTGGGCTCGTAAGGGCATGAGAGTGCTTGCAGTGGATGCGGACCCTGACTCAAACCTTGGCGCGGCCTTGGGTATAAATACCGATGGCATTGTTCCTGTGGCCAAGATGGATGAGCTGATCCATGAGCGGACCGGCGCGAAGCCTGGCACAGTCGGCGGTTTTTTCAAAATGAACCCCAAAGTGGACGATCTTCCTGAATCCCTTGGCAGGACCAGTGAGGATGGGGTGAAGTTACTTATCATGGGGACCATTAAGAAGGGCGGAGGCGGCTGTGTTTGCCCTGAGAGCGTAATGTTAAAGGCCCTGATGAGCCACCTGGTCCTATACCATAAAGACAGGGTCATAATGGATATGGAGGCCGGAATAGAGCACCTTGGGCGTGGAACCGCGCAAGGAGTGGAAAGGTTGATTACTGTTGTGGAGCCGGGAAGGCGCAGCATTGAAACAGCTACAAAGGTCAAGGAACTGACAGAAGACATAGGCCTTCACAAGATCGCGGCTGTTGGGAGCAAGATCAGGAATGATGAACAAGCGAATTTTCTCAAGGAACACCTAAATGGTATCCCCCTGATTGGTATTATTCCATATTCAGAGGAAATCGCAACCGCTGACCTGGAAGGTAGACCCCCTTCCCTGGATGATCAGGATATCTCTATGGCTATTGAGGGGATAGCCCGAGAACTTGAGGCTGAGGATTGATCATATCCTTGGCCATATAACCTAACTTACCCAATAATAAAGTTCTGAATATGAACTAAGGAGGTATGAATGTCCGCTAAAATAATCAGTGGGAATGAGGTTTCCCAGCAGCTCAAGGATGAAATGAAGGAGGAAGTGGTTGGTTTAAAGGCCAAGGGTCTTGAGCCCTGCCTGGCGGTTATTCTTGTTGGAGAAGACCCGGCTTCCAAGGTCTATGTGAATAATAAGAAGAAGGCCTGCGAGTACATTGGCATAAAATCATTGGAAACTGTTCTTCCTACTGAGGCGTCGCAGGATGATCTTCTCAAGGTCATAGATGGTTACAATAATGACCCATCAGTGCACGGGATTCTCTGCCAGTTGCCGCTTCCAAAACATATCCCTGAGACGGAGATATTGAGGGCAATACTACCTGAGAAGGATGTGGACTGTTTTCATCCTTTTAATGTAGGCCTGATCAGCATAGGAGAGGTCAGATTCCTGCCATGCACACCTGCGGGCGTTATCGAGCTCATTAAACGCGGCGGATTCGAGACTGCTGGTAAGGACGTGATCATACTCGGTAGAAGCAATATTGTGGGCCGCCCACTTTCAAACATGCTCGACCAGCGTGACATGAACGCCACAGTGACCATGTGCCACACAAGGACAAAGAACCTTAAGGAACGCTGCCAGGCCGCTGATATCATCATCGCGGCAATAGGCGTGCCTGAATTCCTTAAGGGCGACATGGTAAGTGATGGTGTTGTTGTGATAGATGTCGGCATCAACAGGGTGGACGCGGACAATGAGAGAGGCTGGAAACTCGTTGGTGACGTGGAATTCGACGCGGTAAAGGAAAAAGCCGCTGCAGTAACACCAGTGCCTGGCGGTGTCGGCCCCATGACAATCGCGATGCTCATGAAGAACACATTAACAGCCGCTAAAGCCACAATGTAACTTTAAATCCGGTCGCATATCTTAATCTGACCGCAACATATTGCCCGCCCTGTTCTTTCGAGAATATGGGCGGGTTATTTTCCATACTCTTTGTAATTCTAGGAAGCCTTTGAAATAACGTATTGAACCGTTGAGAGTTAATATCACCTATAATCTTGACAA
>CAZFJT010000328.1:0-1893 GCA_964519135.1 uncultured Syntrophales bacterium
ATGCATATGGGCTCATGTGGGTCAGGGAATAAAGAAATCCTGAATCAGGCCCTCTGGGTATAACTTTATCAGCCGCGCCGCATATATCGGCATAGGGAATAAGACAATATAAGGCTACCAGACCGGCGAGTATCTTCGTAGTGTAATTACCGTTTTTAACATGATTCTTTGATATGGGGGGTATTTCCTGGCCCAATGCTTTTGGATCCACTTGGCGTGACAGGTTATCCTGGGATATGGCCCATTGCGGTTGCCCGGTTTCACAGGCCTTGCCCATTAGCCCATTGCATTGGGAATCACCGGGCGCAGTGGCTTGAATCAGGACGAACTCCATGTCCTCCAGATTTACGGCGCCTCTTGTTTTCGGCCCCTCCCTAACTCCCATTTTCCGCTATCCGTTTGTTTTACTCCTACATATAAGACACGCTGCTATTATCCATATGGATCGCACGTCTATCATGGGGGGAGTCATTTGGCAATAGCCAAGGGGGATGTTCAGTAATCCCTTAGTCCTGCTCTATTCTTTCGAGCCCTTTTTGCTTTTACTAGCCTTTGATGTGGCCTTTGATTTTGCCGCAGTTTTTTTGATGGTTGTATCCTTTTTGGCTTTTGGCTTTGTTGCCGGCTTAGGGTTGGCTTTTTTTTGCTTTTCTTGTTTCACAACCTCTGATTCAGTATTGAAAAGCTTGTAATTTTTGCCGGAGTTCAGGGCTTCTTTTAAATATAGCCCAGTGTATGAGCCTGGAGTTTTTGCCACTTCCTCAGGCGGCCCCACCGCAATTATTCTGCCCCCTTCATCTCCCCCTTCAGGTCCCAGGTCAATTATGTGATCAGCCACCTTGATCACGTCCATGTTATGCTCTATGACAACCACAGTATTGCCGTTGTCCACCAGGCTTCCGAGCACATCCAGAAGCTTTTTTATATCATGGAAATGCAGGCCGGTTGTGGGTTCATCCAGGATGTACAGGGTTTTGCCAGTGGCTCTTTTGGAGAGCTCCTTTGAAAGCTTGATTCTCTGGGCCTCTCCTCCTGATAGAGTGGTTGCGGACTGCCCGAGCTTTATGTATCCCAGCCCCACTTCCTGAACCGTCCTTAGCTTGTTATACACTGATGGGATGCTATCCATGAACTCAGCCGCCTGATTAACCGTCATATCCAACACATCAGCTATGCTTTTGGTCTTGAACTTTATCTCAAGGGTTTCCCTATTGTACCTGGCGCCTTTACACACATCGCACTTTACATACACATCAGGCAGAAAATGCATCTCTATTTTTATTACGCCATCGCCTGAGCAGGCTTCGCACCGTCCTCCTTTCACATTGAAACTGAATCTCCCCGGCTTGTACCCTCTCATACGAGATTCAGGCAGATTTGCGAAAAGATCTCTGATGAAAGTAAACGCGCCCGTGTATGTTGCCGGATTTGATCTTGGGGTCCTGCCAATTGGGCTCTGATCAATGTGAATCACCTTATCAATCGCCCTGAGCCCCTTAATTGAATCAAAATCTCCGGGCCTGCTCTTTGAGCGGTACAGCTCCTGGGAAAGGGCCTTGTACAACGTGTCCATTATCAGGGTGCTCTTTCCGGAGCCGGACACTCCTGTGACACATGTGAACAAACCCAGTGGAACCGATACATCAAGGTCCTTTAGATTGTTTTCCCTTGCCCCTATCAATCGAATCTTTTTAGAATTGGCAGACCTGCGATTTTCAGGCACAGGAATGAATTCTCTTCCAGAAAGGTACTTACCGGTCAGTGACGCGTCTGATTCAAGTATATCCCCAGGCGCGCCTGAGAATACCACTTCGCCTCCGTATCTTCCGGCCGCAGGCCCCATGTCCACGATGTGGTCCGCGCTCAATATGGTTTCAGGGTCGTGTTCAACCA